>DATJMH010000020.1:0-23553 GCA_035508815.1 Saccharimonadales bacterium (SeqCode) | reverse complement strand
GCGTCCACTCCCTTTATCGTGACGTCCTGGCCCTTGACCTCCACCTTGGTCTCGCCAACTATCTCCGTTGTCCTTGGGACGCGCTCGCCGAAGATGTTCTTTATGTTGATGGTCTTGCCCTTAACCTCGATAACCATCGGGAAGTGCGAGAAGAAGACCACCATCTTCTTCTCTATGCCTGTCTGGACGGTCTTCATCGATGAGACAAGCTCTGCGGAGAAGGCCAGCACAGCGAGGTTCGCCTTCTTCTCCAGGAGCTTGTTCTTCGTCATCACAATCTCGATCTTGTTCGGCTCAGTCTTGACGGAGAAGAACCTCGGGCTTATCTTCTTGCTGGTGGAGCCGAGCTTCCCCTTTATGACCACCTGGTCTCCGCTAACAGAAACCTGGACGCCGCTTGGTATGTCTATGGATGCCATGAAAATCAATAAACGTAGGCCATGAGCCTTCCTCCGATCTTCTTCGCCCTTGCCTCCCTGTTGGTCATGATGCCCTCCGGGGTAGATACTATGAGTATGCCGAAGTCCTTGCTGGGTATGTACCTCGCCTCGTATCTCTGGTAGTCGTTGACTCCCACCGCGTACCTGGGCTTTATGACCCCGAGGTAGTTGATCCTCTTTGCCATGCTTATCTTGATCTTGTTGAACTTGCCCTCCTTGTATTCCTCGTAGTTCTCTATGTACTTGTGCTTCTTCATCACTTCAAGGACCGACTTGACAAGCTTGGTCGAGCCTACCGTGCACTCGTACTTGCCCAGTCCCTCGTAGAGCTTTATCTTGTTGAGCGCGTCAGCCAAAACATCCATCTTATCACTAATATTTCTCGAATCCGAGTTCTCTTGCAGCCTCACGGAAGCACCTTCTGCAGATCTGGAGGCCGTAGCTCCTTATGAGGCCCCTTGCGGTGCCGCATCTCCAGCAGATCCTCTTGCCCTTTCCTCTGTATTTCTGGTCATCGCTCATCTTCATGGAATCATTTTGCAAGTTTTATATTGAAGTTCTTCTCGAGGTATGCAAGTATCTCATCGCGGCTTATGTCCCTGTGCCTCACGGCGACGCTGCCCCTCTTCCTCCTTCTCGTTTCCACTCTCTTTCCCTTCCTGGCGAAGGCGGCGTTTATGTTCATCCCCAGTATCCCTATCTTCGGGTCGTACTTGACCCCGGCGAAGTAGATGTACTCCTTGACCCCGAAGTTGACCGAGTTCCTCGATATGGCGTTCTCGCCGAGCTGGCTGTTGTTCGCGTCGAGCGCCCTCTTGAGCAGACTGTATGCGTCCTCCTTCCTCAGCGTCGCGACCGCGCCTATCTTCTGGCCCTGCCTCAGCTTGAGTTCGGGGTCCCTCTTCTTCGAGAAGGCGTATCCCGCCTCGTGGTTAGTGAGCTTCTTGATGAGCGCCCGTGCGTTGTCAGCGGCGTCCTCGCTGCTCGCCCCGGTGCCTATGTTTATGACTACCTTGTCAAGGTATATTGAGCGCATCTTGTTGCCTTCCAAATCATTCACCGGTTACCATTATGTTCCTGAGCAGCGTCTCAAATTCGCCCGAGCTGCCCTCTATCCTCACTGTAGGGTCCCTCATCATGCTCCCCTTGGCTATCTCCTTTATTTTCCCGCTTTCTGAAGCGTGAGTCCCTGATATGACGTAGCAGGCCTTTCCCGAGCCGAGCGGTATCACCTTCTCTATGCCCTTCTTGCCTATCACCACGGAATCGTTTACCTTCACCTTGTTGTCCGCGGCGAAAGACCTTCCGTCGTGCAGCCTGACGAGTATCCTGCCTCCCTTTGCGACGTATTTGCCTATTACCTTGAATGTCTGCTTGTGCTTCGCGTGGTCGGCCTTCTCAAGCGCGAAAGAGCCTCCCTTGCCAGATACGACCTTGTATGACTCCCCGGAGGGCCTCAAGTGTATCATGTCCCCGAAACCCACAGGGTATTTCTCCTCCTTGACCGCCTTCCCGTTGACCTCCACCTCCCTGTTGTTGAGGAGGTACCTGACGTCCCTCGAGGTCGCGTCCATCAGCTTCTCCTTCAGGACCGTTGTGAGCGCTATGTTGGACCTGGAGCTGTGCCTTCCGGCAAGCGGCTTCGCCACGTACATCGCAGTCTTCCTGCCTATCTTCATGTACCTGCTCGAAGCGAGCCTCTTGATGTGACGCGTGTTTCCCTTTGATGCCATGATATCAACTCACTCCCAGCTTCGCCTTCCTGCGGCTGTCCGAGAGGTCGAGGTCGGTTATGTATACCTTGCTTATCCTAATCGGGACCTGGAGCTCCTTTCCCTTGGCGGTCTTCCTGACTATGCCGTCTATGAGCACGGTGCTGTCCTTCAGGTCCACCCTATTGACCTTTCCCGCCTTCCCGAGGTTCTTCCCGGACATCACCTTCACCGTGTCTCCCTTTCTGACCTGCACCGCCCTCCTCTTTATGCCCAGCTTGGCCTTGAGCTCCTTTGAGATGTGCGCATGGGCGAACTTCTGCCTGACGTGCATCGGAGCGTTGAATCTTCTGAACCTCTGTATCCTTGGCTGCATGCTGCTCATTTGATCACACTATCCTTGCCGCTATCCCGGCAACCTTGACGAACCTCTCAACCACCTCGCGCGCGATTGCGCCCTTTATCTCGGTGCCGACAGGCAGGTTGTCCTCTCCTACTATTATCCCTGCGTTGTCCTCGAACTTTAGGCGCATCCCGTTCGCCCTCCTTATCGAGGCCCTCTGCCTTATCACAAGGACCCTCACCGGCTTCTTGAGGTATGTGGGCGAACCCTTCCTCACGCTTGCCGAGACCAGGTCTCCTATTCCTGCTGCGGCCTGCTTCCCGTGCCTCCCGCCACCGCCCTTGCCTATCAGGTGTATCATCCTGAACTCGTAGGCGCCGCTGTTGTCAGCGCAGGTGAATACCGAGCCCGGTATGAGCGTCTTCATCACTTTTGAGGAGATTCCTTTCATAACATCACTTCACTATCCCTGTCACCGCGAAGGTCTTGGTCTTGCTGAGCCTCCTTGTCTCCGCTATGTTTACTATGTTGCCCTCCTTCGCCGCAATGCAGTCGGGATTGTAGGAAGGAATCCTCGACCTCTTTCTCAGGTACCGCTCGTACTTGTTGATGTACCTTGTGTAGTTTATCTCGACTATCGCCGTCTTCTTGGCCTTGGCGCTCACTACCTTCCCCTGGAGCTGCGCTCCTCGCGTCTTCAGGCTTCCGTGTATCGGGCACTTAGCGTCGTCGCATTCCAATCCATCACGCAATCCAAATTCAATTCTCTCTTCTCTTGTAGTACTTCACGGCCTTCTCTATCCTCTCATCCGGCCTGAATTCTATCTCTCTGCCTTCAACGACAAACGAGCCATCCGGAGTGTAAAATCGGAAGCGAGAGATCCCTTTTATAAAGGACCTTTTCCCTTCAGCTGTCTCCATTACGATGGTGTTCTTGGTCTCGTCGACCACTTTGCCGAACATTCCTTTCTGCTTCCTGTCCAGAGACCAGACTATCCTGGCCTTCAGACCGATGAGCTCAGCAAGAACTATGTTCTTGTTGTCATATTTCATCCTTCTGTATGAGCAGAATAAGTTTATATCTGTTAAGTATTTAAACCCTTCCGAATCCCCGGCTTTGCGCTCAGTGCAAGGCATAAATAGGCGCGCTGCCAATTCGTAGGCATGGTATGGCAGGATACAGTGATAGCGCTGGCCAACATCCTCTTCGGGTATTCGCTTACGTATCAGGTATACGTGGGGTTCAAGAGAAAGAGGGGCTACCTCACCCTGCAGACGGCCTGCCTGACCACAATAGGCATATACACGCTGGCGATCTGCTTCTTTACCCTTCATCTCTACCTATCAACGATAGTGGAAATCGTCACTGGCACCCTCTGGCTGGCTCTGACTATCCAGAGAATAGTCTACAAAAAGGCATGAGGGAGCACAATTCTGTTTTGGGGAGAGCGAAGCCACATTTACCACCATATACCCGGCCGGCTCAAAAGCTATTTAGACACCGCCTCAGAATATAGTATGTCCTATAAATAATCACCGCGAGATTAACGATTTCATGGCAACCGATCCTGATCCCAAGGGGCGCATCTCGGAATACGACCTCGAGGAGCAGAAGCGCGAGTCGCGCTTCGGCGTCAATTACAAGTGGATAGCGCTCTCCAACACCACTCTCGGGGTGCTGATAGCCACCATAGACAGCTCGATACTCATAATCTCGCTGCCTGCGATATTCAACGGCCTTGGAGTCAATCCGCTCACCTCCGGAAACATCAGCCTGCTCCTCTGGCTGATCATAGGCTATATAATCACCTCCTCGGTGACCGTCGTGACCATAGGCAGGCTCTCTGACATGTTCGGAAGGGTCAGGCTGTACAACCTCGGCTTCCTGATGTTCGCAGTCTGCTCCACGCTGCTATGGATCTCAACCTACCTGGTGCATGGGAACGCAGGGGTGATCTCGCTAATAGTGATACGGCTCTTCCAGGGACTGGGAGGCGGATTCCTCTTCGCAAACAGCACCGCCATACTGACGGACGCCTTCCCGGCAAACGAGCGCGGCAAGGCGCTTGGCATAAACCAGATAATGGGAGTCTCCGGGAGCCTGATAGGGCTTGTGATGGGAGGCATACTCGCGGCGGTAGACTGGCACCTGGTCTTCCTGGTCAGCGTGCCGATAAGCGTCATAGGCGCAATCTGGGCCTACATAGCGCTCCGCGAGCTCGCATTGATAAAGAAGAACCAGAAGATAGACATCCTGGGCAACGTGACCTTCGCGCTCTCCCTGACCGTACTCCTCTTCTCGCTCATGTACGGCCTCCTTCCATACGGCGGCAGTTCGGTGGGGTGGTCCAACCCCCTGGTGATAGGAGGCATAGTCGCAGGCGTACTGCTCATGGCGGCATTCGTGGTCATAGAGCTCAACGCGAAGGACCCGATGTTCCACCTGGGCCTCTTCAGGATACGCGCATTCCTGCTCGGCATAACCAGCCTCTTCCTTGCGGGAGTGGCCAGGGGCGGCCTCCAGTTCATGCTCATAATCTGGCTCCAGGGCATCTGGCTCCCGCTGCACGGCGTCAACTTCATAGACACGCCGCTGATAGCTGGGATAGACATGATACCGCTGATACTCGGCTTCCTGGTCTCCGGCCCCATATTCGGCACCCTCTCCGACAGGTACGGCGCGAGGATCTTCTCGACCTGCGGCATGCTGATAAACGTGGCGGGCTTCACCCTGCTCCTCTTCCTCCCTACGAACTTCAACTACCTGGTGTTCGCCCCGATAATCTTCTTACTGGGCTTCGGCCAGGGCATGTTCTCCGCGCCCAACACCGCGTCGGTGATGAACTCTGTGCCCCCGGAGCTCCGGGGCGCCACATCCGGCATGCGAGCCACTTTCATGAACACCTCCTTCATGTTCAGCCTGGTGATATTCTTCACGCTCCTAGTGGTCGGCGTCTCAGGGCACCTCCAGACTGCGCTCTACAGCGGCCTAGTCTCGCAGAACGTCTCTGCGGTAGTCGCCACCCAGGTATCAACGCTGCCTCCCACAACGGCTCTCTTCGCGGCGCTCCTGGGCTACAACCCGATGAAGACGCTGCTTCCCGCAGGCGTCCTGGACAACCTCTCCGCAACAAACAGGGACAACCTCATAGGGACATCGTTCTTCCCCAACCTGATACTCCAGCCGTTCGCCAACGGCCTGCACATAGTATTCGCCGCAGCCGCGGCGCTCTCCCTGATAGCCGCCATTGCCTCGGCGATGCGAGGCCCGCGGTATATAAACGAGAGGCAGAAGGGCGATCGGCGCTAGGCCGCGGAGTTCGCCTTTAGCATCCTGCGCGCGAGTTCCCTGTTCTTTCCTAATATGTTCTCCGCCTCCTTGGGGTCCTGCTCCAGGTCGTAGAGCTCGTCGGGCATCTTGTTGTAGTAATGGACGAGCTTGTGCTTGCCGAAGTATATTGCTGTCGCGAAGTTGTTGTACTTCAGCTTGGCCTTGTATATCTGCTCGGCGTGCTTCGACCTCCCCTTGAGCAGCCTGAGCAGCGTTATGTCCCAGACGTCGGAGAGGCCGACGTGGTCCGAGAAGACGAAGCTGTCCCTCCTCAGCGCCCCGTCTATGATGTCGGTCTTCCTGTAGCCGACATTGACTATCGACTCGTTGAGCGCCGAGATGCTGACGCTCCTCTCCACCACCTCTTTCTCGGCTACCTGCTTTCCGCCGAGGTACTTGGCGACCACCAGCGGCACCTTTGAGATCTCGTTGTACGGGAAGAGGGAGTGGTAGAGCTGCCCGTGCTCACCGAAAGCCTGGCCGTGGTCGCTCGTCGCTATCACAAGCGCGTTCTCCAGTATGCCCCTTTTCTTGAACATCTCGAGCGCCTCGCCTATCTTCCTGTCAAGGTACTCCAGCCTCTTGGCGTAGGCCTTCTTTAGCACCTGGACGTCGTCGTGCTCTATCAGCCTGCTCAGGTACATCCACCTGTCCTGGCTGACGTACCTCTCGGTCACCATGTTGGTCGGGTAGCCCTCGTGCGCCTCCATGTAGTTTATGAACATGAAATGGTCCCTCTCTCCCGTCTTCGAGAGGTAGTCGTCGGCTATCCTGTTAGTCAGCTCTGCGCCCTGGTCGAGGCTGTAGAAGTCCGCCTCCTTCCCGAACTTCTTGTTGAGCGTGTTCCTGAGCTCAAGGTAGAGCCTGTCAAGCCTCTTCTCGGGTATGAACCTCGAGAGATAGTAGGCCAGTCTTATCAGGCTCTCCCTGGCGGCGTCGTTGCCTATCAGGCTGAGCGAGGCCTTGTGCGTCTCGACCTTCTTCTCGACGAATATGCTCTTTATGAAGGAGAACCCCTGGCCGAGCCCTGTCGCCGGGGTCACGAAAGGGTTGTTCGAGAGGAGAGCGGTCTTGTAGCCGAGGTAGGACATCCGCATGGCAAGCGTCATGTCCCTCTCCCCGACGAACCTGTTCTTCATGAGGAGCGGGTCGGTGTTTTCCTTGTAGTTCTTTATCGGGTCCTTGCCGAATATCTTGATGCCCCTGACCCTCCTTCCTGTGAAGAGTGAGGTATGCGACGGCAGGGTGTAAGTCCCGGGGGCTATCGCGTTCTTGTACGTAACCCCGAGGCCGGCCATGCGCTCCAAGTTCTTCATCCTTATGCCGCCGCCGTACATCTTGAGATGGTCTGCTGTAAGCGTGTCCAGCATCAGGAAGATGACGTTCGGTCGCTCTTTGGTCCTCATGGAATGCCTCATAATCTCAATCAACTCCATCCATCATTGTCTAGCCCGCGGTCACGTTGGCCAGCGCGTGGACTCCCGGGTTTCCAACAACGCCTATCCTGTAATGCGCCCCAGGCACCAGTGAGATCTCAAGGTTGCCTGACAGGGAGAGCTGTCCGCTGAACGCGAATGTCGCGGACTGCCCAGCTCCGAGCGCATAGCTGGACGGCGTGTACGGGTACGTGTCTTCGGACTCGTTGGCCTGCGCGCCGCCCTTGTAGGCCATGGTCAGGTTGCCGTTGTCCTGTATGACGAAGTCAATGCCCCTGGAGTACGCGATCCTCTGCAGGACGTCGAATGACGCATAATGATACGAACCCGCGCTTCCGGCTGAAACGGGGGTCTGTATTATCCTGTCAAGGCTGCTGCTGTTCCATACAGCTCCGCTGGCATTCAACCCCGCTCTCTCTATCCTGTCGCACCACTGCGCTATCTGGCTGCTGTTCGGATACGCGCCTCCGCACGTTATGTTCAGCGTCGTGACAGGGGTCTGGTTGCCCAGTATGAGTATGTTGCTCAGGCCTACGCTGGAATTGCCGCTGTTCCTCACGGAGACGCTCAGCTCTGTGGAACCGTTGGCCCCGGCGCTGAGAGAAACGCCGGTTATCGCGAGGCTGCCGGAGTTGTAAAGCCCCTCTATCTCGTGGCTGTTCAGCCTGAGCCTCTGGCCGACAGTAGGCGCGCCCTTGCGGTCGCCGGCGGTTTGCCTGTTCTGCGAGACAATGGCCTTGACTGAAGGGAACATGACGAACTCGGTGCTGCCATTGATGTACGTCGCGATTACCGTGGGCGAGAGGTCGACCAGGACCTCTGAGCTCGCATTGACGTTCCTGTCCCCGGAGACCGCGGCGGATACCTGGCTGCTGGGGACCACGACCGCGTATTCGGTGCCGTTTATGGTTATATCTGCGGAGCTGACGTTGAACCTGATTGCGTCTATCCTGGAATTGTGCGCTACCTCCGCGCCGGCTATCACCTGGCTCACATTCACGAGCGACATCAGATTCACGCTGCCGCTCGCGTTTGAGAGTATCCAGTCCGAGCCGGCGTTCCCGACCGTCTGTATAGCAACCGAGGAATAGTTGATGTACAGCGCCTGCGTGTCATTCGGGACTATCGGCGGGTCGGTCAGCCTTATCGGCACGAAGCTGCTGCTCTGGACGTTGCCTCCCCCGTAAACAAGGAAATACGCCGCCACTGCTGCGAGTACTATCGCTATGGCGTAAAAGAAGACCCGGCCGGGCATCTTGCCCCTGAACGAGGAATCGCGCATCTCGTCGCCCATGCCCAGCGCCGCGTAGTTGAAGTCGGGGTTCAGCTTGTAGTACTTCCATTTCTTGATGTGCTCGTTCTCTACCTCGCTCACGGCGCCCATCTCCCTGAGCTCCTGCAGATGCTGGCTCACTGTAGATGGCGCGAGGTCCAGCTCCCTGCTTATGTCGCTGAGCGTCTTTTGCTTCTGCGCTATCATCTTGATTATCTTGCCCTTTGTGGACCCATTCCTTGTCATGGCAAACGTAATATGGTCAACGCCTAGCTATTTATAGCTAACCTTGTGGTTTCGGTTATGTTTCGGTACTGGAAGCAGCACGGAATCCGCCTCCCGGCTACCTTATGGGCTCGTAGTCCTGCTTGGGCTCGTGGAAAAGGTTGTAGCGTATGACATTACCCGCATGGAAGCCGAAGTACCTGAGCATCCCCCACTTCTCTATCCTCCTTACGCTTGTCTTTGCGACCGCGCCCTCAACGAAGACTATCCTGCCCACCTTTCCCAGCCTGTTCGAGAGGTCCCAGTCGTAGTAGGTGTTCATTGTAGTGCTGAACCCGCCGAGCTTCAGGTAGGATTCCTTCCTCACCATGAGGTTGGAGCTTATGGTCGAAGGCTTTCCGATCTTCATGAAGAGCTTCACTGTGTAAACGGAAACGGCCTTGTAGCCGAACTCGATCGACTTCGTGGTCTTCTCAAGCGGTATTATCGGTCCCGTCGCTGCCACCACCTCCTTGTCCCTGAAAGCGTCCTCGTAGGAACGCAGGAGGTCCCTGGTTATTGACGTGTCCGCATCTATGAACATGAGCAGCTCTCCCTTCGCGAGCTTCGCGGCCGCATTGCACGCGATTCCCACGCCCCTCTCCTTCCTGAGCACTATCCTTACCTTGGGATAGGCCTTCCTCGCTATCTCCCGCGTCCTGTCGGAGCTGTCACTGTCCGCAATTATCACCTCGATGTCCCTGTAAGGCTGCCTCCGGATGCTCTCAAGCGTAGTCCTGATGTACTTCTCCTCGTTGTAGGTGGGTATGATTATGCTGATCTTCGGCATCTGCTCTCCGGAAATACTGGACATAAGGAATACAGGCTTATAAAACCGCCTGCAAAGCATGCGCAAAGCACATATTTATATAGGACGATCTGCTGATAAAGAATAGGGAGGAGGCAATGGCGTCAAAGTTTAGGGAGTATAGGAGCGACGTCGCTGAAACGACCCGCAAGGCGGTGCACGGCGTCCTAAACGAAGCCATGGACTACGTGATGCATCCCCGGGTCAGGCACGCGCTCTTCGAGCGCAGGTACGAGCTGTTGACAAGGAGAACCATGCGCGGGCTCTCGAGCCTCGCCGAGGAGATGGAAAGGACCTCCGAATACCTCTCAAACACAAGCTTCAGCTCCATGCCGGACGTCAAGCGCGCGCAGTCCCTCCTGGGCCAGTACACGTCCTACATAGACAACCGCGGAAGCGATAAGCTTCAGGATTACATCAAGGACCTCCTGGAGGACGTCGGAAAGGAGATAGCAAGGAAGCTCAATTCCGGGAAGGGCCTGAACAAGGCCAACAAGTACATGATAGACCAGATCATACGCGACAGGGTGTCCGGCATACTGGGCGACGACGCGTTCGAGGAGAACGCAAGGGCCATAGCAGGCCTTGGGGACAACGCCAAGACACTCGGGAAGATGATCTCGAAGATGGGAGGTCTCATATATCCGCACCTGCACGACGTGGAAACTCTGGAAAAGGACGTGAAGGCCGACACCAAGACGGTGCGCAGGATGCTTTCAAGGATGGACCTCGCCGCAGAGGTCAGGGGCAGGATAGGAAACAGGAGGTGCAATTCCCTGAAGGACCAGATAGACAGGTTCCTGGTGGCCAGCGCCCTGCTGGACCTGAACCACGCCGTCCAGTCCAAGCTCAAGCTCAGGGTTGGAGACCAGATAGGCAAGGCTGCGGAAGCAGCGAAGGAGTACCACAACGCCTATGAGCAGAAGAGCCTGAGAACGCGCTCGCGCGCGTCGCCTCTAGCCACAACCTCGACCACACCAATCATCGACTTCCTCAGCGACGCCGACAAGCTCATGAAGCTCACCTCCCAGGCGCTCGAGCATGCAAGCACCCACGAGGTGCTCGACAAGATATCGATACGTAGGATAAACGCGAAGAACGTGAAGCTCTTCACAATCTACAACACCATATCCGGCTACCTCAGCCAGCAGCAAAGGGACCAGATGGAAATAGTCCTGGAGCAGATAAACAAAAACGTCGAGGGGATAGCCACCTCACTGAACCTCAACTCGTCAGTAGTCCCACTTGGAGACATGAAGACCGACGCGCTCAGGTCGGCATTCACCAACTCGGCGGACAGGTCAGGGTTCGAGGCCGCGATCAACAAGGCCGCGCGCGGCAGCATATACGAGTTCTTCGACTACCATACCAAGATGCGGGTCAACGTAAGCGAGATGATCAAGAGGCTTGCCGAGCTGAAGGAGATCAACAGTGGGCAGCCGCCTCAGGCATACGGCCCGGCAACCGCGCCTGCGATCCTGCCCATATAAACAGGCGCGCCCCGCAGCTGCCTGCCCGAGGCAAAACCCTCCGGGCCCAGTAAAAATATATATGAGGAAAGGCAACTAAGATCTGGATATTCATGCGCGAATCCCTAAGGCCAAGAGAACCGGAACCGCGCCGCACTTCGCGCGCAGAGGCAGCGAAAGCCGCGGCGAGGCCGCCGCCCCTCGGCCGGGCCCTGAGGCCGGCCCTGCTGGCCGCAGCAGCAGCAGGCGCGTGCATCCTGCTTTCTGGAGGCAACCAGCCCAAGCCCGCGGAAAGCTTCCCATTGGAGAAGACCCTCAGCGAGATCGGCTCCCTGAACGGCCAAATCGGGCCCGTAAAGGCCGAGATAGGCTCATACGAGAAGCAGATATCCAACGCATACAGCTGGCTCAGGCTGCCAATGCCCCAGCGGCTTGGTTTTCCCAACGGACTTGTCTTTTTTGACAATACCGGGCATAAGCCTACAGACCCATTCCTCAAAGGAGTGATTGAAAAGAACCGCCAGGCGCTCCGTTCAGACGAGCTTAAGCTGCAACCGCTTGAGGAAAAGCTCGCGGCCGACCAGAAACGACTAGAAGGCTACCTCTCCAAGGCGCCATTGAAAGAGCTGAGGGCCAAGATGGACCTGGACGACAGCATACTTGACGCGTTCATAGCCAGGGCCTCCCCGGACGAACTGGTATCCACCAAGAACGAGGTCTATTCGGAGATGCAGTCCCTCGACTCCAGCATCCCGTCCCACAACCGTAACGCTGACAGGATCGCAAGGCTGGACGACGAATACAGCCGGCTGCATGCTGCTATGGCGAAGTGCGGTGAGAGGTGCAAAGGCCTTCTCGAGAGGGTCTCCGAATCCAGCTTTGTCACCGACGCAGTCGAATTCGTGGTGGGCAAGGCGCTCCCCGCAGCATTCGCGCTGTGGCTAATAGCAGGCGCCCTCACCGGCTCCCTGGGCCCCGTAGTCCTGACTACAAACAAAAAGCAGCGGCCTGGAGACACAGAACAACAAAAGCAGGCAGATATGAATGTAAAATCGAGCTCAAGGCGGTGTTGATGGAGAGACAAAGCGCATACACGATGCCACTGCGGGAACTGCGTCCTGCAATTAGGACCCAACCTAATACAAAGGCGAAAGATCAGAGAGCCACTCTAGGAGGCGTCCTAAGGGGCCTCTTTTTAGCTACTTCACTGTCTGCATCTTTTCTGCCTTCAGCCTTCGGGGCGACAAAACCTGCAGAAAGCTTTCCCCTGGAGGCGACTCTACGAGAAATAGGCTCGTTGAATGACCAGATCAAGTCTACGAACAAGGAAATAGACTACTACAACGGCCAGATAACAAATGCCAGTGACTGGCTGCGCAGGCCATTCGCAGCGAGGGGCTTCCTCGGGGACCAGATGCGAGTGGTCCCGACAGACGAGTTTCTCAACCAGGCAATAGAAAAAGACCGGAAGGCAAGCCAATCGGACGAGAAGAAGCTACTGGCACTCAATTCCAAACTCGCCTCGGACCAGAAATCCCTAGGAGATTACCTTGCAAGGGCGCCTATCGGAGAGCTGAAGGCCAAGATGGGCGAGGATGCCAGGATAATGGACGCGTTCACCGCAAGGGCCTCCCCTGACCTGTTGGTATCCACCAAAAACGAGGTCTATTCGGAGATGCGCGACCTGGACTCTGATCCGATCTCCCGCTTCCGGAACGCGGACAGGATCACCAAGCTGCAAGAGGAAGACAGCGCCCTATATGCTGCAGTGGCAAAGTGCGGCGAGAAATGCAAGGGCTTTTTCGAGAAAATCTCCGAGTCGAGCTTTGTCAACAGTGTCGCGGGCTTCTTGGTGGAGAAGCTGCTTCCTATAGTGGTTGTGATATGGGTAGTGTTAGGAGCAATAACCGGGGAATGGTTCATAGGCTTCGGGGACGGCGGCCCAAAGTTCTAAACAGGCCATTTTCCGCTCTTTCCCGCTTATTACCATATACCAACGCCAATCCGATAACCTTTATAAACCTTTTTAGACTAATCTATTCCCGGTGCTTTGATGGCCACCACTTGCTCCTAGAGGAACAATGTCTTGAGAGCCTTCGCTTGATGAGATTCATAGTGACCTAGAGCATCTGCGCTATCACCGAACCAGTGAGATTGCCGGTAGGCAATTGATTTGAGTAGAAGCAAGCTTGATACATAATTTTTAAAGCCACCTAGGGGATGGCTTGGCTCCAATCGCTACAAAGACCGTGGCAAGCTGCGATAAGCCCAGGGTAGTTGCATGTCGAACGTTGAACCTGGGATAGTCTATTGCGCCATGAATAGTGGCGCATGCATACGCGGGGAATTGAAATATCTTAGTACCCGCAGGAAGAGAAAGCGAGAGCGATTTCGTGAGTAATGCGAATGAAAACGAAAGAGGGCAAACTGAATCCTTCTAAGCAATTGGAAGGAGATGTGGTGCAACTTTTAGAACCCGAGAGGACTGCTGAACGCTCTGGAAAGAGCGGCCACAGAGAGTGACAGCCTCGTAAGTCAGCCGTCTTGGGTCGTGTTGTGTTTGAGTAGTTCAGGCTGAGTATCTTGAACGAATACGGGGGCATTAAACCCCAACCCTAAATATTGATTGGAGACCGATAGCGAACAAGTAGCGCGAGCGAAAGCTGAAAAGCACCCACGCGTGTGGGAGCGAAAAGATCTGAAACTAGGTGGTTACGAGAAGACAAGGCGTGGAAGGAATGAAACATGCAGAAGGAGCAGCCGTAAGACTGTGACGAAGCGTGCGGACTAATGTCTTGTCCTTCTTCTCGAAGCAAGAGCCAGGGAGTGTATTGGAGTGGCGAGCCGAGAGGCGCAGCGAAAGCGAATGGGCGCAGGAAACGAGGCCCAGGGTATGAAAATGCCTGAGTCACTTCAGTACGACCCGAAGCCATTGTGATCTACGCGCGGCCAGGACGAAGTCGGGGTTGTACTCGATGGAGGTCCGCAACCTGTCATAGTATATCTTGTTGGGTGAGCTGCGGGTAGGGGCGATAGACCTATCGAACATGGCAATATCGGGTCCCCTCCGAAGTATATTTAGTATAGCCTCGGGCGAGCTTGAACACGAGGTAGAGCACCGATTAGAAGGTCAGGATTCGAAAGAGTCCTTCTTTTTCTCGAACTCCGAATGCGTGTTCTGCGTAGACCCCGGGAGTCGGCTGCAGTGGGTAAGCTAGTGCAGCGAAACTTGAAAGGGAGTGACCGCGGCTAAGGTCCCCAAATCCTCGTTGAGTGTATTGAAGGACGGTATGGTCTTAGACAGTCGGGAGGTAGGCTCAGAAGCAGCCATCCTTTAAAAAACGCGTAATAGCGTACCGATTGAGACTGTATTATCCGAAGATGGACGGGGCTAAACGAGGTACCGAGACCGCGGCGTCGAGAGACGGGTAGGAGGGCGTGCCGCATGGCACGAAGTGTTTCCCTGCGGAAGCATGGACCATGCGGCAGTGAAAATCCTGGTATTAGTAATAGCAAATTATGGTGAAAATCCATAACGCCGGAAGCACAAGGTTTTCCTTGCAATGATTGTCAGCTGGGAGTTAGTCGATCCTAAGCGCGTAGCTAATGACTAACGCGCAAAAGGGAAGCATGTCAATATTCATGCACCTGGGACGTAGGCGCGGCAACGCAAGGTGTATTCCTGACGCTTGAGGATAGGCTTGAAAAGAAGTGCAAATGGCCGCTGAGTCTCATTATGAGGAGACGCGGCTAAATGAACTAAGATAGCTGAATTCTTGAGCCAGTGAAAAGGGAATACGCAACGATCGTTCCAGTTCGTACCTAGAACCAGTACAGGTGATGCTGGTTGAAAAGACCAAGGCGTGTTGGGAGAACCTAGGTTAGGGAAATCGGCAAAATAGTGGCGTAAGTTTTCGAAAAGCCATGTCTGCGCTTAGTAAGCGCAGATAGCATTATCAAGGGGACGACGACTGTTTATCAAAAACACAACTCACCGCAAAGCCGTAAGGCTAAGTACAGTGGGTGACGCCTGCTCACCGCTAGTCAGCGAAACCCGGTTTCAACCGGACAAAGCCCTAGCAAAGAGCGGGAGTAACTCTGACTCTCTTTAGGTAGCGTAATACCTCGTCACTTAATAGGTGACTTGCATGAAGGGCGTAACGATTGTCCCACTGTCCCAACTTAGGACCCAGTGAACTTACTACGTGGTGTACATGCCACGTCCTCTCAGTGGGTAGCGAAGTCTCCATGAAGCTTGACTATAGCCTGTTGTTGTTGCGTGAAAGGTACTACATAGCGTAAGTGGGAGCGTCGATCCGGCCGCTTTGGCGGCCGAGGAGCACCAATGTAACACCACTTTTTACCTTTTACGCTACTTACCAGCGATGGGACACCAGCAGGTGGATAGTTAGACTGGGCGGTTGCTTTCGATAATGAAACGAAAGTGACCAATGCTCTGCTTAGGAGGGTTGGGAACCCTCTGTAAAGCATAAAGGCAAATGCAGGGCTGACTGTTTCTTGAAAAGCGGAAGAAGCAGAGTGGAAACACGGGCTTAACGAACTCTGGAAGCCCTTTTAATGGGGCTCCATGCTGTCAAAAAAGTTACTCTGGAGGTAACCGGTTCGTGGCGGGTGAGCGTTCACAGCGACCCCGCCGTTTGATACACCGATATGGGCTTAGGTTATCCTGGTGGTGCAGGAGCCACCAAGGGTTGGACTGCTCGTCCATTAAAATGATACATGAGCTGAGTTCAGTACGTCGCGAGACAGTACGGTAGCAACTACTGGGAGTGTTAGTGTCAGAGGATAATGAGCCTTTAATACGAGAGGAACGGGGCTCAGGCGCCTCTAGTGGACCGGTTGTCGTTATGGCATTGCCGGGTAGCCACGCGCTAAGCGGATAAGACCTGAAAGCATCTAAGGTCGAAGCCGCATCCGAAACGAGACACTTAGGGTGGTCATAGTACATGACCTTGATAGGGCGGGCGTGTAGACAGGGAGCTCACGCGACCTGTGAGCGCACCGCAACTAACACCTAACTTGAAACCTTTGGTAAAGGTTTCATAAAAATCAAGCTTGCTTCTGCTCGCCTTTTTCTACCAACGCTATTATATTGCAACAAATCAAACGATAGTATTATATATCATACCATCGTATGATATATTATGTTATTCGACGAGTGGCGGAAGTTCAAGGGATGGATTGTTCTGGAGTTCTTCTTAGCGAAGGACGAAAGGATACACCTAAAAGGCCTTTCTAGGAGGCTTAAGATAAGCCCCCAGACCGCACAAATTTACCTTGGAGCATATGAACAAGACCAGATCCTAGAAAAAGAAAAACTAGGAAATATGACATTATACAAACTCGCCACAAATTTTAAGACGATGGAACTTAAGAGATTATATTTCCTCCTAATGATAGAGAAATATATCAACTCCTTTATACGAGATAATTCTGAAATAACCTCCCTAGTCTTATACGGGAGCCATGCTGATGGAAGCTACGATAAGAGTAGTGATATCGACGTACTCATAGTATCTCAGGAAAAGAAGCTTGAACTCAGAAGTTTAAGGCTCTTGGAGGAGAAAATAGGCAAAGAAGTAAAAACCGAGACATTTTCAATAGGGGAGATAAGAGCGATGGCAGGAAAGCAAAGCAATTTTTACCTATCGCTTCTAAGAAATAATATCCTGCTATATGGGGCTAAGTTATGACTATTCAAGAGCTTCTTGATAAAGACCTCATAAGGAAAAACAAAGCGAGTGCGGCAGAAATAAAAGGCGCTATAGAAATATCGGTGCATTATCTAAGCAGGGCAGAAGGGATCTTCAAGATCAAATATTACGATATTGCATTTCTTTCTGCTTACAATTCGATGTTTCAGGCAGCCAAAGCCCTTCTTCTAAAGGCAGGCTATAAAGAGAGAGGCCATTCGGCATTAATACAGGCTCTAAAGATAGCGTACAAGGGCAATAAGGACCTGGATGAGTTTTTAGATATATTAGACTCGTACAGACAATCAAGACATTCTGTGCAATACGATGGAGAGGCAGCCTCAGAGATAGATGCCAGAGAATCAATAAATGACGCAAAGAGACTCATAGAAATAGCAAAAAGCATAATAGAAACTCATTGATTACTCAAACAAGCGACCCGTGAGCGCACCGCAACTAACACCTAACTTGAAACCTTTGGTAAAGGTCTCATAAAAATCAAGCTTGCTTCTACTTCCCTTTTCTGATAATACGTCTTACTTTGTCAGCAAATCTTTTTTCATATCCCTCCAAATACGCATCAATTTTTTTGTTTTCTGCCGCATTTAGAAGTGTCTTAAGAAGGCTTTCTGGTAAATAATGCCTGAAGTATATCATATCTATCAAAGTTTTCTCAGGATCTGATACTGGTACCCAGAAATTCCCAGATTTCACAAGCTGATAGCCCAAAAAATGCTCTCTTGCCATCCTGTGCACTACATAATTCCTGTCTCTGAACTTTCTGATCCCATTCCTGACTTTCCTGGAAGTTATCACCACTGGGTTAGACCCTTGCTCTGAAAAGCCATGCACATAGAGAGCATACTCCAGGCCATAGTAAAACGGGCGGAAGGCGAAGCCTACAACGCTTATGTCACTATGGAAGGTGTAAATCCCCTTAGTTATCCTCTCTATCTCTCCGCGGCTTTCAAGGTTATGCAGCATTAGATAGGCATAGTCTTCAGCCGCGCTGTTTGCAATGAGCCACGACTTGATGTCCTGTATTGTGAATACCGGAAACCCGTCCCCGGAGAAATTATCCCTTACCCTGTCAATATACTTAACAAAATCGCCTGCTTATCTCACTCACCATGCCCTCAAACGACGGCACAGAGCCGGAGTAGATTATGGATCCCAATACATTCTCATCAACTGGTTCTTTGATATTCTTAAGGAAACTGCAGAGCCCTTTGCGCAACTTCCTATCGGGATCTGCTATACTGCTTAGGTGGTAAATGTCGTATATGTCCCTCACATACCTCCTGCTTGAATACGCATTCATCTTCTCGTACATGAAATCTTCAGGAGACAGACTCACTATGCTAATGAAAGTCCCATCAGTCTTCTCATAGTTCTTTTCAATCGGCTTTATCTTTCCCCTGCTTGGACCTGCCTCAAGCTTTAGTCTTACCCCTTCTCCTTCAATATCAATCACTGTTGAATCTCCAACTACGGTCGCCTTGTTTATTCTGGCATCATACCTTCTAAGCTCCCAAGTAAGGTTGTCCCTCAATCTAACAATATCTTTTTCTTTCAGGTATAGATCCAGATCGTCCGAAAACCTATTCCCGCTGTAGCACCTCCATATCGCAGTTCCTCCGTGAAGCACCGCGGAAGGGATTAGTCTGTATACGGCCTCCATCACGGTGTCCTGGAGTCTGGCCTTTTTAATTTGTAGTTCATCGGCCAGTTTTTTCTCTATAGGCAATTTTATATAATCACCATAATTATATTATAATATAAGTATGGTTAAGTATATAAAGTTAATGCAGTTGGTAAGCGACCTGTGAGCGCACCGCAACTAACACCTAATTGGAACTTTCGCTAAAGTTCCCATTAAAATATGCCTGCTTCTACTAACTGAAAATAAGGTCGATTATTTTCCCCTTCTCCTTGAGGCTCTTCACAACAAGGTCGGCCCCAGCAGCCTTGAGGTCCTTGGCCGAATGCCCTCCCGCCTCGGCTCCGACAGTCCTTATCCCTGCAATCTTGCCTATGCTGACAGAGATCGGATCCGAGACTATGAGGACGCCATCCTCCTTCTGGAGGCCCTGCTCCTCGATCCTTCTCAGCCCCTTTGCAAGTATCTCATTGAACGTGACTCCGTCATCGCCGTACGCGCCTACCTTGAAGTGCATTCCTATGCCTGCCTTGTCCAGCCTCATCTTAGCGACCCTCTCGCCCTCTCCGGTTGCTATGCCTATAAGGACGTCCTTCTTCTCCATCTCCTGGAGAAGCTCCTTCGCGCCGTCGGTAACGTCTATCCTGTCGCTCCATGCGACATTGTAATACGAGTATGGAAGGTCCTCCATGTACCTCGCCAGCCTCGGGTCTATGTCCTTCTCCTTGAAGCCGTTCTCCAGGAGGACCGACTTCGCTATCTGCTTTGACGTCAGTCCCTCGTACTTGCTGAGGTCTACCTTGACTATTATGCCGTAGATGTTCATTATCGACTCCGCCACGTATGGGGAGATGTCCTTCGCATTCTTTACGACAGTCTTGTAGGTGTCAAATAGGGCAAAGCCTTCCGTAGCAATCACCAATATATAGATTCGGATATAACTAGGTTATACAACATTTATAAGCGTTTTTATGAAGGACGAAAAGATAATAGTTGAGGTGGCCTCTGACAGGATAGCAAGGCTATTCGAGATGGCAGAGAGGCGCACAGAATCCAACGGAAGGGAGTCTGACGCGCTCGCGAGGCGCTACGTCAGCCTGGCAAGGAGGATAAGCTCGCACTACAAGGTAAAGATACCCCAATCGATAAGAAACAGGATCTGCAAGAAGTGCAACTCCGCGCAGGTTCCGGGGATAAACTGCACTGTCAGGAAGTCCAGCCAGGGCTACATGGTCTACAAATGCTCGTGCGGCAACCAGAAGAGGGTCTTCCTGAAGAGGTCATCTGGCTCCAAGCCTGTCTAGGATTGCGCCTACGAACTCCTCTGTCCTTGTGTAATCCCTCAGGGTCATGACGTTCGTCCCGCACTCCATCTCCTCCTGCGAGACCACCCCCTTGTAGAGCTTGACCAGCCTGTCTATCTCGGCCTCCTTCGGTATCGAGACCTTCTTCCCAGTTATTATGTTCGACCTGGCTATCATCTTCACGCCGTTGTTCACTCCCGCGACTATCCTGCCGCTGGAGTTGAAGGCCCTGACCAGGTCCAGTAGAGGCATCACATCGTAGAGCTTGTACGCATCAACGCCGTCGCCGTCCACCAGGAAGAGGACGTCAAACTCGTTGACGCTGACCTTTGCTATGTTTATGTCTGGCTTGTAGACCGCGCCGTGGCTCCCGGTGCACTCCCTCGGCACCAGCCCCACTATCACGGGAGTGACGCCCCACTTCTGGAACATCATCCTGGCCTTGCTGACCGTCTCGTCGCGGAAGTCCTTGGGCGCTATTACTATCGCGGCCTTCATCCTATCGGAGATACGTGGATATTAAGGAATAAAAATGCATGCTAGTCATTCGGCCTTCCGCATGCCAGTCCCAAAACCCGGCTCCTCCTCCCGCTTCGCAACGTAAGCGCCTCCAGGCCCGCGCAGCTTCCTGCTCGAGTAGAGGTAGATCGCAACCGCCAGCACAATGACGGGCACGAACACCAGAAGGTCGAACGGCGTCAGGAAGAGCAGGCGTACCGGCACGCCCCCGTCCGCCTTTACCTGCTCGGTCAGTATGAAGTACTTCGCAGAGCCTGTCGCGCCCCCGTATGGCGCATCGTAGATGATCAGGTCGCCATCGCTCCCGGTGGCGGTGCTGAGGAGAGTGCCGTTCGCGAACCTAAGGGCCACCTTTGCATCCACTGGGAGGCCGAAGATATCCCTTGAGGTCACCTCAACGTTATACACAGGAAGCGCGATCTCGGTGCTGGTGCTCGAGTTTATCTCCACGCTGCTGTTGACCTGCATCCAGACGCCCTTGTAGTAGACCTGCGTCACGTTGTACCTCTCGCCGGCGAACAGATATACGCTGTCATTCACCTCCTTCCCGTTCGCGTAGAACCCGTCCGCGACTATCCTGTTGTTCTGCCCGTCTATGGCCTGTATCGTGTATAGGTACTGGGTCCTGAAGCTGCCGTACAGCTCGAAGGGCCTATCTACGTAAATCTCCATGCTGCTGCTCCTGTTGCCGTTGCTCCACGAGTAGAAGGCCAGCCTGGAAGAGCCGTTTATCCCCGTGTAGGAAGGCGAGACCGAGACCAGGTCCGTGGTGTTCGCCTGGACCCAGCCGCTCCCGGAGACGTTCCCGTACTGCGAGGTGGCATTCACCAGGTACTGGCGCTGCCATTCCGCCTGCAGAGTCAATGGCTGATTGACTACAGTGCTGCCCTTCTGCGAGGCCGCGCCGCTGCTCCATCCCATGAACACGTCCCTTGAGGTCCCGTTCTCGTATATGGTGGTAGAGTTTATGCTGTAAGCCATCGTGGATCCAGGATCGTACCATCCCGTTCCTTCTGTGGTTCCATGCCCTGACTCCACATTGACCAGGTACTGCAGCTGCCACTCCGCTACCTCGGTTATGTTGCCCTCGACGCTCAGAACGCTGCTGTTCAGCGTGCCAGAGTAAGAGCCGAACCCTGTCCCCTTCCACCCTGTGAAGACCGCACGGGTGGCGTTGCCTATGTATACTATCCTTGGCGCGCTTATGCCCACCTTCGAGTAGGCCGTGTCCACTGCGCTGCCCGAGAGGTTGCCGTAGGCAGACTCTATCCTCAGGTTGTAGCCTGGCCCCCAGAGCTGTGTCCCATTGGTCGGTATGGAAAGTCCTGATCCAACCTCGAAATAGTTGACCCTGCTCCCGACCTCCTGGACGCCGTAAGAGGACCTGAGCGACCGCTGGCTGCCAGTCCCGTACCCTACATAAGAATAGCCTGAGGCCACTGGCGTGAATGTGCCGTTCTTGTACATCGAAAGGTTCTGCATTATCACCGGGGCCAACACGGACTTGTTGCTTGTTACGTTAGCAAGCTCCCCGAAGCCGACGGGCGTATAAAACCCGGAGGAAGAGGAGCCAAGGTCTACCGTGCCCACCGCGTTTCCATTGAAGATGAAGTTCCAGTTGCCGTTGCTGTAGTAAAAGCCGTAGTTGTTGAAGGTGCCGTTGCCTCCGGCAGAGCCGGCGGGGCCTATGGCCCCGAGGAAGGCGCCGGAGTAGCCTTTCGGGAAATACTCGTAGAACCACTCGGCCTGCCCCGCGCTTAGATATTCGTACCTGCTGCATCCTCCCGTGTCGCACAGCACGGGGTATAGCGCGCTCTCGTTCTCTACCTGGTATCCCATCTGGATGAAGGCGCCGTTGTCGAGGTCCTCGCCAACCCAGAAGGCCGGGGAGCCCGTGGAGACGTTCTGCGGCGTTATCGTCTGTATGCTTATGCTGGCTCCCTGGTTGGACTCTGCGCCGTTGCCCCCCCTCGCGCCGAACTGGAACCAGTAGTTCGCGTGGGCCACATTGGAGATTGCAGCAAGAGCGAGGACTGCCAATAGGAAACTAAACCATCTCATCAGACCAAAGCGGGCCAGCATGCCCGCTAATCCTTCATTCTTGCATATTTTAATTCTTTCTTCAGACCCTTGATGCTCCTAAGAAACATACAAAATCCAAGAGGCACCATAACCATGCGAGGGAGATGAAGGACGACAAGACCACGCCGGCTGAGCTGAAGGACAAGGTCAAGAAGTTCTGCGGCGACCGCACCATCCAGAAGAACGGCGCTGATGAGAAGGAAGTATCCGGTAGAAAAGCCCAAGGGAAGAAATGTGGAATATGCTGAATTACAAAAGACCTTCTGCTTTGATCATCCGTAATCATAGGGCCTCTCGGCTTTTACCTCCTTGACCTTGTCGAAATCCTTGGTATTCGCCGTCAATATCCTGCACCTCTGTATGAAAGCCGTAGCCGCTATCAAAGCATCCGGGAAGGGTAATCCGTATTTTCTTCTAAACTCCCCGCCTATCCTTGCTATGCTTTCATTCACGTCTATCTTATTGAATAGGGAAAGCAGCTCCACCACTGCGGCTCTCTTTCCCTCGTCTTCCATCTCCTTACCGACAAAGAGCTCGGCCTCAGTAATTATTGATATGTAGCCCACGATTGAGCCGTCCCTTACCTTTTCTATCAAGTCCGAAGCGCCGTCCAAGCCGCGCATGTGATCAATAATTATATTGGTGTCAAACAGGGATTCGTTCATTCCATTGCCTTTGTCCTGTGCGACCACTCGGAGCGCAGCCTCCTTACATAGTCCTCCCCAGTCTCCCTCATCTTCAACATGCCCTTCGTCTTCTTAACTATGTCGATGGAAGGCTTCCTGCTGGCCCTGAGTTTCTCATTTATTATGCGCGAAAGGGTCTTTGTGGTGCCGTACTTCTCCACCGCCTCATTTACAAGCGCCTGATATATCTTCGATTCCAGGTTTATCGTAGTCTTAACCACCGCATTTCACCGTATATATGGTTAAATGTCCAAATATTTATAGGTGCTTAGCGAGAAAACCCACGACCTTAAGTCGTGGGATGAAAGCGATATGTGTATAAATCCAAAGGCGTATATAAATATGGTCATTGTGAAAACAGCGTATAAGTCTCGTGCATATCCTTCAGTAAGACAAAAAGAGACACTAAACAGACAGATGTATCTGTCAAAGGAAGTATATAATCTCCTTCTTAGTCAATCAAAAGACTATTACAAGGAAACAAAAAAGACATTAACAGAATATAGAATGAA
>DATJMH010000019.1:0-8113 GCA_035508815.1 Saccharimonadales bacterium (SeqCode) | reverse complement strand
CTTAACGCGATGATGAGGATCTGGAAGTCCGAAGAATATGAAGTGACCAGCAAGTCGGGGTTCAAATCCCCGCAACCCCAAGTCCCTCCTTCCACTGCCATAGCATAATGATTTAATTATAACCCTTCCATCTAATTCCATGCCCCAACCCGGAAACGGCCTTGACAAGACTGCAGGATTCTTCATTATGCTGGCAGCCATCGAGCTGGTCTCATATGTCCTTCTTGCGCAGCACCTCTATCCCGGCTACAGCCTCAACAACAACTACATAAGCGACCTCGGGGTGGGAAGCACCTCCACAATATTCAATCCCGCCATAATAGTCTTCGGCCTGCTGCTTGCTTCGGGATCCTACTTCATGTGGAAGGCCGGGAAGCACAGGCTTGCGGCCCTCGGCTTCCTGATAATAGGCCTTGGCGGAATGGGCGTCGGCACCTTTCCGGAGACCACGGGATGGCCGCACATACTCTCGGCGCTGGTAACTTTCGGCGCCGTCGGCGTGACTGCTGCCGGATTCTCGCTCATCCTCAAGAGCAGGCTCCGTTACTACTCGCTCGCTGCCGGGATCTTCGCGCTCCTAATACTCTTCATCTTCAGCTCCGGCCTGATCGGAATCAAGCTTAACTTCGGCCTGGGCAAGGGCGGCATAGAGGAGATCCTGTTCTACGACGAGCTCATATGGGCGTTCATCATAGGGATATCCTTCATCAAAGGGAGGATCTGAGCTGGCGCTGGCAAGGTTTTCGCATGGACAAGATGATGATCAGGAATCTGAGGCTGAGGTGCACTATAGGCATAGACCCAGACGAGCTCAAGGAGAAGCAGGACGTAGTCGTCAACGTGTCAATCTGGTCGGACTTCTCCAAGGCCGTGGTCTCGGACCGTCTCCAGGACACAGTCAATTATTGGCACATAAACAAGAAGATCATACACCTGGTCGAGGAATCGAAGTTCAACCTGGTGGAGACCCTGGCCGACAGGATTGCCGCGCTCTGCCTGGAGGAGCCCGGCGTGGAAAGGGTCAAGGTCCGGGTAGAGAAGCCCAAGGCGCTCAAGTCCGCAGAGAGCGTCGGCGCGGAGATAGTCAGGAGCAGAAGGAAGGCCTGAGCAGGTCCGGCCTCAGCTCTTGGGCCTGGCCCTCGTCCTATACTCATCTATGATCTTGTCGGCGACATTTATGTCCGGAGAGAGCTCCATCGCCCTCACCACGGCTATGAGGAGCTCGGAGCTGGGCTCCTTCCCCACGGCTATCAGGAAGTAGAGGGCTATGATGTAGGATAGGTGGTTCATATTCCTTATGTGGAGGTAGCCCGTCAGGTTCAGTATCTCATCCCTGGGCTTCAGGCCCACGGCCTCTATCACCCTGCCTATGCTCCCCCTGTCCTGGTCCACTCCGGAAAAGTCCAGGACGCCCATCGCCCCTATGTACGGCGCGAGCTCCACGTCATCGAAAGGCAATACGCTCTTGTCCCCGAGTATCCTGTCTATCTCCTTCAGCGCGAAAGCGCACATCGTGTCGGATATGGCGAAGATGACCCGCGATATGTTCCTGAACATCTCCGGTTCATTGCCGCTCTTCTCCTCTGTCTTGTCCGTTCCGGCGAACGACTCCCTGCAATACTTTATCATCTGCTCCGCGAGCACGGCGCTGGGGCTTATCCCTATCGCCCTTGCGACCTCTATGACGTTGTCGAGGCCGGGCTCCACGCCTATGCCGGTCATGAAGGTGATTATGTTGATGTACACGTTGTAGTTCCTGTAATGGAGCGTCGGCAGTATCCCCAGCACCTCCTCCGAAGGCGATATGTCCACGGACTCGAGGAGTCCTGCAATGACCTCCGCGTCCATCTCCCTCGATTCGAAGGCCATTGCGACAGTCGCGGCCATGTAGTCCTGCATGCCCCTGTCCATGTGCTGCTGAACCACCTCCCCTTCCATCCAGCGCCTCAGCTCATTGACCATCAGGACGGCCTTGGCGCGCGTGCCCTTCTGCAGCAGAAGCTCTATCCGCCTGCGCGCCTCCCCCTCCTGCCTACTCATCGGTGCTCCATCAGCCAAGCTCTCTCCCTACTGTAGATAATGTTCAAGGCAACCTATAAATTGCTATACCTGCCCAGGCACGGGCGTGCCGTCAGGTATTTAAGTTTTCATATACAAAGAGAATCGGGAGCGCATGGGAAGGGCCATAACCTACATTCTGATAGTGATCGGGCTACTCCTGTCAATGCCGCTTGTCTCGGCTGTCGGTTACGGGACCTCGAGGATAGTCCTTTCTGAAAGCAGCATAAGCATAAACCAGGGCTCCGGCGGCTCGGTCAACTACACCGTCGAGCTAGCGAGCGGGAACAGCTGGGGCACCTCCGTCTCTGTAGCCAACCAGAACCAGCTCGCCGCTGCAAACATAACCGTAACGCTAAGCGACACCTACAACTTCACCGTGCCGTTCTCCGGAACCATGGCCGTAAGCGCCTCCACCTCGACCCCGGAAGGCAGCTACAACGTGACCCTCCAGGCAACCGGTGACGACCCATCCACGGCAAACACGGCGCTGGTCCTTGAGGTGATGGGCCCCATAGTCCCTGCGCCGGTCTCCGGCAACTCCGCCAACTCCACCCCAAATTCCACTGCCGTCGGGATAGCCGGCAACGTCCAGCGCGCCGCGGCAAACTCCACCAACGGCTCGACAGCCCCGTATACGGGGAATCCGGGAGGCGCGCTCCAGACGAGTGCGCAGTCATCCGGGAGCCATAATGCATTAATACTGGCAGGCATCCTGGTCCTCATGCTCATAATCTCCGCTTATCTGGTGTCAATAATGAAAACCATGTCTACGAGGATGGTAATACTGGGAGTCCTGCTCATACTGGCGGGAACGGCTGTCTGGCTCTACGGGGACTACGGCGGAGGCCCGCAGTACATCTGGCCCGGGGTGATAGGTATACTCCTAGGCACATTGATCTGGGTGTATGGGGACTACGTAGCGGGAGCATTCAAGATGTCAAAGTAATAGGAAAGGATTAGTAAAAGTCCTTATCATTTGGCCTTCTCGAATCTCTTCGCGGCTTCCTCCCAGTTCACCACGTGCCACCACGCCTCGACGTAGTCGGGCCGCTTGTTGTAGTACTGGAGGTAGTAGGCATGTTCCCAGACGTCGAGTCCTAGCACTGGTGTCTTGCCCTGCGTCAGCGGCGAGTCCTGGTTCGGCGTGCTCATGAGCGAGAGCTTTCCCTTCTCCATGACGAGCCACTGCCACCCGCTACCGAACACCTTGACGGCCTGCTCGCTGAACTGCTTCCTGAAGGCCTCGTAATCGCCGAAGCTCTCGTTTATCTTGTCAAGGAGCCCTCCCGAAGGAGCCTGCTCCTTCTTCGGGGACATCATCTCCCAGAACATCGAGTGGTTGTAGTGCCCTCCGCCGTGGTTCCTGAGCACGTTCTTTATGTCATCAGGCGCCTGCGCGTAGTTCCTTATTATCTCCTCTATCGTCTTGCTCTCCCACTCCGGGTACTTCTGCACGGCCTTGTTGAGGTTGTCGACGTAGCCCTGGTGGTGCTTGTCATGGTGGAGGTGCTGTATGTTGCTGCTTATGAAGGGCTCCAGCGCGTCGTAGCCATATGGCAATCCGGGCAATTCGAACATTTTCACACCAAAGACACTAAGGCATGAAAACTATTTATACATGACTATGTGTTTTGGGAAAAAGCGGTTCTGCGAATAGTCTATAAGATTGAACTACGATAAAAAAGCGATTGGATGGCCGTTGACCGGAGATGGCTGGGAATAGGCGGCGGGATAGGCCTCCTGAACATGGAAGGGATAGAGTTCAGGGAGTACCAGCTAAACATAGTGAGGTCCATACTCGAGAGGGGCAACACGCTGGTAGTCATACCCACGGGCCTCGGGAAGACCTTCATAGGTGCAGCTGTCATGGCAGACGCCCTGGCCAGGGACGGGAGGGCGCTCCTGCTGGCGCCGACCAAGCCGCTCGCGGAGCAGCACTACTCGACCCTGGCAGGCATGCTGAACACAAGGCCGGAGGAGATCCTCCTGCTCCTCGGGTCCACTGCCAAGGAGAAGAGGAGGGCGAGCGAGTCCGACGCAAAGGTGATAATAGCCACCCCCCAGACTGTCGCCAACGACCTGAAGGGCGGCTATCTCTCGCTGGAGAACTTCAAGGCGGTGGTCTTCGATGAGTGCCACAGGGCAGTGGGCAAGTACGCGTACACCTACATAGCAAACGAGTGCAACCTCAAGAACATCCTGATAGTTGGGCTGACCGCCTCGCCGGGGGGCAAGAAGGAGAAGATAAAGCCCCTGGTAGAGTCGCTGGGCATAAGGCACATAGAGGCCAGGATCTCCACGGACCCGGACGTCGCGAGGTACGTGATGCCGAAGAACATACACGTGATAAACGTCGAGACAGGCGAGAGGCTGAACCAGATAGCGGGGCTCGTAGCGCCTGAGGCGGAGGCGAGCCTCGCCGCTCTCAACAAGACGGGGCTCCTGCACTTCAAGAACTTCTCCAGGATACCGAAGGGGAGGCTCCTCCAGGCCGGCGACGAGATAGGCAAGATACAGGCTACCAACTACAGGTATGCCGCGATATACAGCTACGTCAGGCTCCTCAACCTCTCGCACGCCTACGACCTGCTCATGACCGAGGGCATCTATCCCTTCCACAAGTACATGGACGGCCTCGCGATGCGCGAGAAGAAGAGCAGGGCGGTGGAGAGCCTGCTGTCCAACAAGAACATAATCCAGGCGAGGAAGCTGGCAGACGAGGCGATGAAGAACGGCGAGGAGCACCCCAAGGTGATAGCGGTAATAGACGTTATCAAGGGCTACAGGGAGAAGAGCGCCATAATCTTCGTCCAGTACCGCTCGACCATAAAGATGCTCGTCGAGTACCTAAACAACAACGGCTTCGGGGCAAAGGCATTCGTCGGCAAGAAGGAGGGGGTGACACAGGAGATGCAGAAGGCCATAATAGAGGACTTCCGCGCGAAGAAGTTCAATGTCCTTGTGGCAAGCTCCATAGCCGAGGAGGGGCTGGACATACCCAGTGTTGACGTCGTGGTCTTCTACGAGCCGATACCGAGCGAGATACGCAACATACAGAGGAGGGGCAGGACAGGCAGGTTCCGCGAGGGCGAGATATACATATTGGTGGCCACGGGCACCAAGGACGAAGTCTACATGAGGATCTCGAGCCAGCGCGAGAAGAAGATGCTCTCCGTGATAAGGGACATAAACAGGGAGCTGGAGAGGCTTCCTCCGAAAGAGGATTCAAGGCAGAGCCAGCTCAAACCAGAATGACGACGTGGGTAAATGAAAGACGACAAGAAGGCAACATTGGGGCAGTTCTACACTGCCGGCGTCGTAGCAGACTTCATGGTCAAAATGATTACAAAAGGCAAGAGAGCCAGGGTGCTGGAACCTAGTTCCGGTACTGGAGTTTTCATAGACTCGCTTCTGGAAAACGGGTTTTCTGAGATAAAAGGATACGAAATTGACCCTGAAAACCATGGAAAGGCAAAGTCCGCAGCGGACATCCGCATCGGCGACTATCTGAAGACCCCAAGGACCGAGAAATTCGACGTTGTAATCGGTAATCCGCCTTATGTGCACTGGAACAGAATCGACCCGGAAACCAGGAATTTCCTAAGAAATGACGGTTTCTGGAAGAGATACTCGAACGGCGAATGGGACCTGCTTTACGCATTCATTATATGGAGCATAGAGAAGCTCCGCGAAGGCGGCGAACTGATATTCATAGTCCCTTACAACTGGTTCAACTCGACGTATGCAAAATCGCTCCGGCAGTACCTAACGGACAACGGAAGATTCGAGGTCATAGTCCATTTCGGCGAATTCAAGCTGTTCGAGGACTGTTATCCCAACAACATAATCTTCAGGTACAGGAAGACCGCCAAAAAGGCGGAAGAGGAGGCATTGGTCGCCGAATTCAAGGGCAGGAAGGGCAACTCCAAGTACATACTGAATCGCATCAATGCGGGATTCCGCGAAGTAGACGAGGGGCACAAAGAGATGGAGACTGGGGATCTTAGGGTATTCACAATCCCTCAGTTCAGGGACAGCGCTCCATGGTACCTGGCTTCTCCTTCTCAAATGACATCCAATGGGAAAACGGAGAGGGCCACTGGAGGGACAGTTGTCAGCGACTGCATGGACGTAGGCGTAGGGATGGTAAGCGGCTACGACAGGGCGTACATGATAGGCGAAACGGAGATCAAAGGCTATTCCGCGAAGGAAAAGCAGCTAGTGTATCCATTCGTCAAGGCCAAGGACTGCAGGCGGTACCTGGTCGATAGGCTTTCCTACTACATCCTGCCGGATCGGATCGAGTCGGAGGCCCAGCTAAAAGGCTACCCAAGGATATACGAGAGGCTCTCCTCCAACACGGAAGCTCTGGGCAAGAGGTACCTGCCGAGCGGCAAGCGTTGGTGGAACTGGGCCACCATACGCAATCACGATCTCTTCAAGAGGAACCTGGACAAACCGAAGATATTCGTTCCATGCATAGACAGGAGCCCGAGGCCTAGGTTCTCATACACCGAAAAGAGGTGCTTCGGCGCCGGCGACGTCCTGATCCTGGTAGGCAAGGACGGGATGAAGGAGGACCTGAGGTACGTGCTGGCCTGGCTGAACTCCGAGACCGTCAACAGGTGGTACAGGGCGAAGGGCTCGCACACAGGCCACAGGATACGATACACGCAGGCGCATGTCGGCCGGATACCACTTAGGCTCATAGACTGGGATGATAAACATGAGGTCTCCCTATATACCAAAATTCTGGACAAATCCAAAAAGATCCTAGAGAAAAAAGGCGCCGAGCAAGCTGAAAGAGAAATCGATGAAATATTTAAGGAAATGGTTGCCAACTAAAGAACAAACTATATTACGGGCCCTATCTATCTAAGCAACGGGCTTATCACTTCTGCGAGTCCTTTATCAAAGTCAAACAATACTGCTGTCGCCTCCCCTACCCTGGGAAGGCTGTCGGGATAACTTTCCTCCAATCTCTGGACGACTCTTTCCCTAGGCAGATTAAACTTGCTAATCGCATCCTGTACATTTTCTTCTGTATACTCCTTTATTCTTGAAAAATTATCTGGTAGATTGATGTTGGCACCTTCTGCAATGGCAATTCCCGTTGCCGCAATAATGCCTTCATGCGATACGAGAAAGAGGATATCGCACGTTTTGCCGTAATTCTCCAAAACCTGTACCCTTTCTTTGCCCAACCTAAACATATATTCATCAGAACCATTACTATACTCCTGACCAAAGCCTGAATCCCTAGTAATACTAACCTGACTTCCCGTCCTGCTTCTGAACAAAGGCAGGAGAATCCGTGCTGTTTCGTACGCTCTCCGTGTCGGGGAAGAGACTATGGAATACGCCTTCCCTATGGGGAGACGTTCCGTGAGTTCCTCGCTTAGACCTTGCACTTGTCTCTTTCCGGTATTAGTTAAACGGCCGGACTCATAATCGGCTTCGCCGTGCCTTACCAAATAAAGCTGCTTCATATATCAGATGTTGCAATCGCTCATACATAAGCTTAACTACGTCTACGGTCCCTATCCTGGAGGCGCAACCACAAGCTTTAATATCCTTCCCAGACAATACTCATTAAACCAATGAGATGAGGTATAACTATGGCTAAATCTTCTAAGGAAATATCGGACAAGGCACTCGAGGCCGTGAGGCTCGCGAAGGCAAGCGGAACAGTTAGGAAGGGCGTGAACGAGGTAACCAAGAGCGTAGAGCGAGGACTTGCTTCACTTGTAGTGATGGCCGAGGACGTCGAGCCGCAGGAGATACTGATGCACATACCGAAGCTGTGCGACCAGAAGAAGATAGTCTATTCTTATGTCCCTACAAAGATGGACCTTGGAAAGGCAGTAGGGATAAACGTCCCATGCTCCGCAGTCTCGATAGAGAAGACTGGCGAGGCGGAGGCCGCAATAAAGAGCATAACCGGGATGACCACCGGAAAGGCGCCAGAGGCAAAGCCTGAGCCTAAGAAGGAGGCCCCTGCAGCGCCAAAGGAGCACAAGGAAAAGAAGGAGAAGGCACCCACGCCTCCTGC
>DATJMH010000018.1:0-6026 GCA_035508815.1 Saccharimonadales bacterium (SeqCode) | reverse complement strand
GGAAGGCTGGAATACCACACGCTATCGACTGAGAGCACATTGTACCCCGTGTTGGGTATGTTGTCCGCGAATACCAATTTGACAGGCACCACGAAGTCCACCACGGTCGAGGCGCTGCAGTTGGTGTAGTTGGCCTTTATGAGCGCCTTCTCTGCAGTCTGACTCGATATTGTTGAGGTTGCATTTCCGTTGGAATCCGTATTGGAGTACTGCGGCTGTATTCCTACGGTCGTCTTGTTGGATGTGAAGTTGACTGTTGCGCCTGCGATGTTGTATCCCAGAAGTTTGACATTGGCAGTGACTGTGTCTCCGATTCCGATGAATTCGGTGGCGTTACTTGCGGCCAGGGTCATGTTGCAGTTGGGAGGGGGGAGAAGAGGGTTGATATGGGTGGTGTAAGAACCGGAATAGGTCTGTTGGACAGGCGAGGAACACCCTCCAGTCATAACTGTGCAGACCGTCGCGGTCACGGTAATCGCGCCGTTCGCGAGCTGGTTCTGGGTTATTGTGGTGCCGGAGTTTATGACGCACTCTATGTCGCCTCCCGAGATGACTACGTTAGGAGAGCACTTCCCTGAGATGACGCCTATCCCTGTGATGTTGATCGCTACCGAGACGTTCTCCAGTTGGTACTGCTGAGGGTTTGAGAAAAGGAGAACTGCGCGCGTCGAGTGGGAATTCGATCCGACCACTATCAGCCTGCAGTTTATGTAGCCGTTGAAGTTGCACTGCGATGAGGGTATTGCGGGAGGCAGCGTTAGGAGGATGTATAGCAGTGTCGATATGACTGCTATTATGAGCAGGGCGAAGCCGTATGTTGATAGGTACTCCATAGCCGACTGCAGATTCTCTGTTGTTGCGACTCTTTTGTTCGGTTTCCCTGTTTTTCTCCTGGGCATTCGGCACTCATACCTTTATCAATCGTTAGATTAATAGTCCTTACGCTGTCAGCCCTTGAAGGGCGCTATCTTCCCTCCGAGCTTCCTGTTAAGGACCTCCCAGTCGTCCAGGAATTTCCTGATTCCCGCGTCCGTGAGGGGGTGCATGAAGAGCTTCTCGAGCACGTCAGGAGGCAGGGTGGCTACGTCGGCGCCGAGCTTCGCGCACTCCAGCAGATGAACTGGGTGCCTTATGCTGGCAGCAAGCAGCTGCGCCTTTATCGAGTAGTTCCTGAATATTGTGACTATGTCCTTTATCAGTATCAGTCCGTCCTCGCCTATGTCGTCCAGCCTGCCTATGAAAGGGCTGACGTATGTCGCGCCTGCCTTCGCGGCTATGAGCGCCTGCGGGGCCGAGAATATAAGTGTGACGTTTGTCTTGATGCCTAGGCCCGTAAGGTCCTTGACCGCATGCATCCCCTCCTTTGTCATCGGTATCTTGACGACCACGTTCTTGCCTATCTCGGCTATCTTCTTCCCTTCCCGCATCATGCCCTCGTAGTCTGTCGCCACCACCTCTATGTTGACAGGACCGGGGACCAGCTTGGCTATCTTGATCGCCTGCTCCGCGGGATCCACGCCCTCCTTTGAGAGCAGGGAGGGGTTCGTCGTGACCCCGTCAACCACGCCCATGTCCACGAACTTCTGTATCGAGGGTATGTTTGCGCTGTCTATGAAGAACTTCATTTTTTCACCAGTTTAATTGCCTCGTTGAATATGTTCTCCGAGCAAAGGCCGTATTTTTTCATCAGCTCCGGGCCATCGCCAGACTCTCCGAATGTGTCCTTCACTCCGACCATGGCCATCCTTGTCGGGTGCCCCATTGAAAGGACTTCCGCAACAGCGGATCCCAGGCCGCCGAAGACGTTGTGGTCCTCCGCGGTTACCACCGCGCCTGTTTTCTTTGCGGATCTGATTATGGTCTCAGTGTCGATCGGCTTTATGGTGTGGCAGTCTATCACTTCTGATGAGATCCCCTTTTCCTTGAGCATGCTTGCGGCGCGCAGCGCCTCGGAGACCATTATGCCGTTTGCGATTATAGTCAAGTCACTACCTCCTTCAAGGACCTCTGCCTTGCCTATCCTAATGTCCTCATTTCCTTTATATAGCATTGGGGTTGCCGACCTGAGTATCCTTATGTATGCGGGCCCTTTTGACATGCCGGCCTGCCTGATCAGGGCCTTCGTCGAGTAGGAGTCTGCAGGCGCCAATACGACCATTCTGGGTATGGCCCTCATAATCGAGAGGTCCTCTATCGCCTGGTGCGAGCCTCCGTCAGGGCCTACGGATATGCCGCCGTGAGATCCTATTATCTTGACGTCGAGATTGCAGTATGCCACCGTGTTCCTTATCTGGTCTATCGCCCGCTCGAGGAAGACCACGTACGTGCCGCAGAAGACTGTCTTTCCGGACAGCGCAAGTCCCGCCGAGATGCCTATCATGTTCTGCTCCGCTATGCCGACGTTGAAGAAGCGCTCGGGAAATTTCTTTCCGAACTCGAGGGTCTTCATTGATTCGGTTGTGTCCGCGCCAACGACAACCATGTCCTTCTTCTCGCCGCCCAGGGATACTAGCGCCTCTCCCAGCGCCTCCCTCAATGATGCAGTCTTGGTCTCTCCCATTCAGTTCCCCTTGTACTCTACCTGCTTGATGGCCTTCTCCAGGAGTTCCTTGTTCGGGACCTTCCCGTGGTATTCCGGGTTGCCTTCCATGAAGTCGACCCCCTTGCCCTTTATGGTCTTGGCTATTACTACCACGGGCTTCCCTTTTCCCGTTGCCTCGTCCAGCGCATTCATAACCATTTGGAGATCGTGGCCGTCAACCTCGATGACCTCCCAGTTGAACGCCCTCCATTTCTCCGCGAGCGAGTCAGTGGGCATTATGTCCATTGTCTTGCCCTCCTGCTGGACGCCGTTCTTGTCTATTATCGCGACAAGGTTCTCCAGCTTGAACTTCACAGCCGCCATCGCTGCCTCCCAGACCTCGCCCTCGTCCTGCTCGCCGTCGCCCATCAATACATAGACAACGTGCTTCCTCTTGTCAAGCCTCGCTGCGAGCGCCATCCCTATGCCTTCCGAGAGGCCTATGCCCTCAGGGCCTCCGGGTATCTCCACTCCCGGAAGCTTGTTCGGGTCGGGATGGCCCTGGAGCCTCGAATTGAGCTTCCTGAGCGTTCCCAGCTCCTCCTTTGGGAAGTAGCCGCATTTGGCCAGCACGCAGTAGAGTGCCGGGGCGGCGTGGCCCTTGGAAAGCAGGAACCTGTCGCGCTCGGCCCACTTCGGATCCTTCGGGTTGTGCCGCATCTTGTAGAAATACAGGGAAGTCAGGATTTCGACTGTGCTGAGCGAGCCTCCCGGGTGCCCGGAGTTCGATTTGCCCAGCGTCTCGAGTATGTCCTTCCTCAGGTCGGCGGCTATTATCCTGAGGTCCCTCAGGTCGGCGGCTCTTCCAGATATGGTGAAATCAGTTCCCTGCATGGCAAACAACACATGACATTAATGATAAAATAGAATATTAAATGCCTTCAGCTCCACTTTTTACCCGCTTCCCTGAGCGCCTTGACTGTGTTTATCGGATACCACCTGCTGTTGACCACGTATCCGTACAGGTTCGCCTTCCTTATGGAGTTCTGCATGAACTCCTTCTCGAACATGAACTTCTTTTTCTTCGGAAGGATGCGCAGGAGGTCGGTGTTGAATATGTATTTGCCGAGGTTTATCAGGTGGCTGGGAGTATTGGAGTTCCCGGGTTTTTCCACGAAACCGGTAATCTTCTTGCCCTTTAGTACCACTACGCCGCTGCCCGTTACGTCCCTGACCTTCTTGAGCGTGAGGGTCCCTGTGGCTCCCGTCCTCTTGTGCTGCGCGTAGATTGGAGGTATATTGAGGCTGAAAAGGTCATCGCCGTTGGTGACGAAGACGTCCGTATGTCCATATCGGTCCTTGATCTCCTTGAGTGCGAGTTTCAGCCCTCCGCCGGTGCCTAGCGGCTTTCTCTCGAGAACGTAATCGATCTTTGTCCGGAACCCGGATCCGTCGCCGAGATGCTTCTTGATCATCTTGGCCTTGTACCCGACCGAGATGAAGACCCTCTGGATGCCGTTCGCGACGAGCTCCCTTATTATATGCTCTATGATCGGCTTCCCGCCTACCAGGGCCATCGGTTTTGGTATCTTGTAGGTCAGCGGCCGCATCCTCGTCCCCTTGCCTCCGGCGAGTATAACCGCGACCTTGGGCGTTGCCCATCTTTTCGTGAGGTTCTCGCCGTGCCTTTTTATTATATCGTAAACCTGGTTAAAGTCCCTTGCCTGGAAGTCGGCCCTTTCGTTCCCCTTTGCGCGGACCCTGATGCTCGTTATGCCCATTCTTCTTGCCAGCTCAATGTCGGCGTCGCTGTCGCCCACCATGAAGGACCTTGAGAGGTCTATGTCAAAATCGGAGATTGCAGACTCTATCATCCCGGTCTTCGGCTTCCTGCAGCCGCACTCGTCCTCAGGAAGGTGCGGGCAGTAGTATGTCGCGTCGATCCTCCCGCCCTTCCGCCTTATCTCGTTCTTGATTTTTTCGTGCATTGCCCCGAGGTCCTTTTTGGTGAAGTTCCCCCTCGAGATCCCGGACTGGTTGGTTACCAGTATTATGTAATAGTGCTTTGAGAGCTTGCGGATGGGCTTGAATACATCCCCATACATCACTATTTCGTCTGGACTCTTGCAATAGGGGCAGTTCCTGTTGATTGTCCCATCCCTGTCGATAAAGATCGCTGCTTTCATCCAGACTCACCCGTTTTAAATGGCACACCAAATACTAAAAGGTCTTCATCCCCGGCGCTTCTGCACATGGAATAGTCCGTTGTCGTTGTACAGATACAGTTTTCCTGCAAGGAGGAACGGCGTGAGCCTGGTGGTTATCTGCTGGTTTGCCACGTAGTCGTTGACCACGACCGGGCGATTCCCCAATGCGATGCCGAGTATGCTCGAGTTGCTTATCCCTTTTGAGATGTCGATTATCTCCCAGTCCCTTGTCTTCCCCCTCATCTTTCCGATGGCGCTGTCCTTCTTCACGTACGTCAGATAGACGGCATCTCTGGGGTATTCCTTTTCGCTGCTTATCTCTATCTTCAGCTCTATTTTGGGCGTGTCTATCCTGCCGGCCCTGCCTGAAAGCCCATCGGTCACGCCCCTGGACAGCAGCGACCAGTAAGCCCATAGGTCCTTTGGGTCCAGCGCGTATGCGCCTATGACTGCGCGAGTGAAGGAGTTGAGTATGACGGACGCCTTGTTCTTCGCGCCGGGCTTCGATAGGATCCTGTTTCTCAATGTGTAGTAGGAGGACCTGGCTGTCATGCCCCTGAGGAAGTAGGTCGTGAGGGTGGAGTTGTCGTGGGTGTAGAAGACCCGGTTCAGCTGGAGTATCCGGCCTATCCTGATTATCCTGTTCGAGTACTCGACATCGTCGTTGTAGATGAAGAGGTCCCTCCTCGGGAGACCCAGCTTCCCGACCATCTCCCTGGAGAAGGTCAGGTAGTGCCAAGGCGCCCACCTCACCTCCTCCTTTTCTGGGCCCTGCCCCTTCCTGTAACGCTTGATTATGTTGGTCGCATAGGCAACGGTCTTTTCGTCAGCGTTGGCAACAAGTTTTTCAACCAAGTTCCTTGAGACCGGGAATGCGTCGGAGTCCGTCAGTATCATGTGCCTGTACCCCTTCCCGTAGGCGTACTTCATGCCCTCGTAGGCGCTTCCCGACCCTCCGAGGTCGTCCTTGAAGTATTTTATCACCACGCCGAAGCCCCTCTTGGTTCGGATCAGGTTGCGGTCGTTCGAGTTGCCGCTGTCTATTATTATGGCGTCGAAGTCCTTCCGGGTCTGCTTCTCGAGTATGTCAAGGTGCCTGTTGACCAGGGCGTAGGAGTTGAACGTGGGTATTATTATCGCGATGCTGGCCGTGCGCCGCTTCGCTACTCGGTCTTTTCGCATAGCTCTACCCATCTCCGCAGGTACTTGCCGCAGTATTTTATGAACTCGGTCCTCCCCTCCCTCTCCATAGTCTCGGCTATCTTTGCTGACATCGAATTCACGTCAGTTCCCTCCAT
>DATJMH010000017.1:0-19032 GCA_035508815.1 Saccharimonadales bacterium (SeqCode) | reverse complement strand
GCAATTGATATTTAAACCTTTTCTACAGAAGTTTAGACTGTGATCGCTTGCTTCCTTTTGTGTTTAGAATAGCGCTGCTGCTCGGCATCGCGTCCTGCTACGCCGTTTTCGACGTATTCAACAAGAGGAACGTGCCCGACGTCTTCGTCTATGCGTGCCTCGTGGCCGCGCTGGCGGTGACCCTTACGTATACCGTGGCGGTGATCGAGATAAGCCTGCTGATAGCACTGGCAATCGGTTCTCTGGGCTACCTGCTTTACCGCGCCGGGGTGATGGGGGCCGGGGACTTCATAGAATTTGCGACGATAAGCCTTCTCCTCCCGATACAGCCCTCGCCGATCCTCTCGGGGCTGAACCAGTTCGGGTTCCCGTTCATCTTTTCCGTATTCATAGCGACGGGATACGCGGCTATGATAGGCATGGTCGGCTACTACCTGCTCAGGGCATGGAGGAGGGGCGACATGAGACACGCCGGGATTGAGAGGGGGAAGCTCTACCAGGGATTGGGGATATTTGTCGCGTATCTGGTCCTGCTCGCCTTCCTTTCCTACGTGACCGGGCTGAGGTACGCGGCGGTGCTCCTTGTCCTGGTCATTGCCGTGTCGTCGTCCCTGACGATAGTCTTCGACAAGGTAATAAACAAGCAGATGATCTCCTACGTGTATCCCGGCGCGCTGAGGCCTGACGACATGATAGCCACAAACTTCATGAGCAGATCCGATCTGGAATACTTCGCCGGCAAGTCCAAGCGGTTCGGCAGGCTGGTCACGAAGGGCCTGATAAGGGACATAGGAAAAGTAAGGAGGAAGATACCGCTTTACACCAGCGGCGTGCCTCTCGCACTCTTCGCTCTCATAGCTATAGTGGTCTCGCTCCTCTTCGGGAACCTGCTCCTGTACGTCATACTCTGATTCCGGATTGGGTTGCAGCTCTCTTTGCAGAAGTAATAATAAATGCTGATGGCCATTATACACTGCCGGTGGTTCCATGAAGATAGCCATTCTCTCAGATTTCCACATAGGCTACGAGCGCTTCCGCGAGGATGCCTTCAGGCAGGCCGAGGAGGCGCTGGAGGCGGCATGCGACTCTGCAGACCTGCTTGTCATAGCAGGGGACATCTTCGACTACAGGCACCCGAAGCCGGAGGTCATAGCCGAGGCTATAACCCTCTTCAAGAAGGTCTCTTCGAGGAAGTTTGGCGCTTCGGTCTCGGAATTCGAGGGGCGCGGGAAGGCTTATACGGATGTTCCCATAGTCGTCATACCCGGCACCCATGAGAGGAGGACCGACGGCGAGGTTGATCCGATCGACCTGCTTAACCTGGCCGGCCTGGTCGTTAATGCAAACCAGGCAAGAGTCTCCGTGAAGAAGGCCGGTGAGAAGGTGGTGGTCTTCGGGGTTGGCGGGACCGCCGAAGAGAGATTCAGGGATACGCTCAGGCGCCTCGATCCCAGGCCCGTAGAGGGCGCATTCAACCTCTTCCTCTTCCACCAGTCAGTATATGAGTTCCTGCCCTTCAGCGAGGACTTCATAAGGATGGAGGAGCTGCCGAAGGGCTTTGACCTCTATGTCGATGGCCACATACACAACAGGGTGGAGGCAAAATGCCACGGCAAGAACTTCCTGATACCCGGAAGCACGGTATTGACGCAGCTCAAGGAGGGCGAGCAGGAGGGAAAGGGGTTCTTCATCTACGACACCGTTAAGGACGAGTACGAGTTCGTAAGGATAAAATCGCGCAGGTTCTTCATGATAAGACTTGATGTTGGAGGCATGGATCCGTCCGAGGTGGGAAAGGAGATCGAGGGCAGGGTCTCGAAGGTCGCCGGCGAGGGCCACGAGAAGCCGATAATAAGGGTGGTCCTGGAGGGAAGGCTGAAGGACGGGTTCAGGAGCATGGACATCGGGGTCAGGCACGTGGTCGACTCCTACTCGAGGAGTGCGATCGTGGAGATAACGAAGGCCGGGATCGAGAGCGAGGATTCCAAGGACGTGGAAGACCTCAGGAGCGGCATGCTCGAGAGCGTCTCCATAAGGGACTACGGCATGGGAATCTTCCTGGAGAAGCTGAAGAAGAACAGGTATGACATGAAGCTGAGCCCCTCTGCCTTGTTTGACGCGCTGAGTTCCGACGGAAAGAAGGAGGCCGTGGTAAAGGAGGCCATGGAACTCGTCCTCGGCTCCTGATCACTTCTTTGCCTGCCTTGCGAGCTGCTCCTGCATCCCCTTGTCCTGGTATCTCTTGTTGTCCTTAAGGTAATCGACTATCGTGCTGTATTCCAACTCGGAGAGGCTGCCCTTCAGCCATCCGATGCCCTTCGACGCGAATGGTATGAATGAACGGAGCGTGTAGCCCATCTCCCTTGCCTTGTCGACGCCTCCCTGCTCCCTGTCAAGCAGCACGACTATCTCCCTTGTCTCTATGTTGGTCAGCTTCCTGCGCTTCACCTCCTCGTTGATCTGGCCTATCGCGAGGAGCTTGCTGTCAAACCTGGTGACCAGGTCATCCACCAGGACCAGCCTGTCCCCGGATTCCATGTCGCCCTCGACCAGGGCCTTGTTGCCGTGCGAATGCATGTACCTCTCGACGTCCTCGGGGGTCTTGACCTCCTCAGGCAGCTTTCTCGTGTATAGGGAGGGGATGCCCTGCGTGAATGTTACCGCGTTTGCCAGCGGTATGCCTGCCATTGCTATGCCCACCACCTTGTCCCTGCCTCCTGGCTTGACCCCGATGTCTCCCAGGAGCATGTTGATCGCGATGGCTGCCTTCCTGTAGAGCTCTGGATACGATGATATGACCCGTATGTTCAGGTAGAACGGGCTCCAGAGGCCGCTGGCCATGAACCAGCCCTCGGGCCTGTCCCTGTACCACGTAAGGATCATCTTGGCCTTGAGCAGGTCCTCCATTATCTCCCTGCCCAGCGCCTCCCTTGCATCGTCTGCCATAGATATCACTCGTTGCCTGTTCTCTTCAAATAGGCGTTCCAGCCTCTCTCCCGGTATAGCCTTGCTGCCCCAAGAGGGTCTTCGGCCTTGTATATCCCTCTTCCCACTATTATGCAGTCGGAGCCGGCTGCGACCGCCTCCTCTGGGAGTGTGTATCTCTGCCCTAGCTTGTCTCCCTTCGCCTCTATCTGGATTCCCGGAGTCAGTATTGCATGGCCTGCGAATACCATGCCTGCAAGCTCCCTGAGCTGCGCGGTGTCGCCGCCGTTCCCTATGTGCCCGGCGACCGCCTCCTTGCTCGCGTTCGCCATCTCCACGGCCCTCTTGGTGTATGCGCCGAATGCCATGGTCCCTTCAGAGGACATCTGCGAGAGTATCAGTATGCCGCGCGGCATCCCGTCCTTCCTCTCCTTGATCACGCTGCTCACTCCCTCGATTATGCCCGGCCCTGGTACTATGTGGAGGTTTATGAAGTTGGCCCACTCGACAATCTTGTATATGCCCTCGGCGTACTGCAGCCTGACCGTGTTGCCGATGTCCGCCAGCTTGCTGTCCTCAAAGACCAGGAATCCCTTCTCCTTGGCAAGCTCGGATAGCCTTCTGGTTATGGAAGGCGAGAAATCCCTCAGGATATCGATGTGGGTCTTGAGCACCGCTATCTCTGAACCGATCTTCTCAGCCAGTGCGAGAAAAGTCTCCGGGTCGGTCTCGTCGTCGCTCAGGGCGAGATTGGTCTTCTTCTCGGCCATGAGGCTGAAGAGCGCCCTCCCTGCGGGGTTCTCTGCCATTTTTGCCCTTTCCTCGTAGCTCAATCCCAGGTTCCCCGACATCTGCCCGACCTCCAATAAGCTTACCTTTAAAGCCTATTTATATGTTGTGCCGGTTAGTAAATAGATGATAGAATGAGGACTGTTGCCGTAATAGGAAGTGCTGAAGGCCTGGAGAAATCTGAGAAGCTAGCTGAAGACCTGGGCAGGGCCCTTGCCGCGAAAGGGTTCATGATCCTGACTGGCGCATGCGGCGGGCTGCCTCTCGCGGCTGCTCTCGGAGCGAGGAAGGCGGGCGGCAGGGTCTTAGGTATCTCTCCCGCGGCCAACTCCGCGGAGCACAAGGAACTCTACAAGGGGCAGCCGGAGGTCTTTGACTTCATAGCTTACACCGGGTTCGGGCAGAAGGGCAGGAATGTGGTATTGGTGAGGAGCGCCGACGCCGTGGCAATGATAGGAGGCAGGATGGGCACCTTGAACGAATTCACCATAGCATACGACGAAGGCAAGATAATAGGCGTTTTGGAGGGCAGCGGAGGGACGAGTGAGAAGGTCCGCGAGCTTGGAGGCTTAGGAAAGGAGACGAAGGCAAAGATAGTCTATTCCAAGGATCCTGTTGAGCTTGTAGAGAGGATAGGGGAGCAGTTCTGATTGCTGCTATTCCTTGTGGTTCTTGTATGCGTAATATCTGAAGAGAGCCTCGAGGGCCATCGCCGCGGCCCTTGGGGAGTCGTAGACCGGGAGGCCGGAGCTTTCCATCATTACCTTGTGCATCTCCGTGTACTGCGTCCCTGTCGCTATCGTTATCATGGGCTTCGCCATGATCTCCTTCAGTCCTATGATCTCAGCCGCGAGCTTGGAGTCCGCGCCGGGCGTCTGGAAGAGTATTATCACTATGACCATGTCGACGTTCGGGTCGTTTATTATAGGATAGAGGGCGTCGTGGTACCTCTTGTCTCCGGCGTCGCCGGCCAGGTCGAGCGGGTTCCTTATGTTTACCAGCAGCGGCATCGTCTTCGAGAGCGCCTTCTTCGAGGCCTCGCTGAGTTCTGCCAGCCTGAGGTACTTTGAGGAGGATATCGCGTCGGTCGTAAGGACGCCTGCCCCGCCGCCGTTGGTTATGATTGCGATCCTGTTGCCCTGCGGCGCCTTCTCGGACTCGAATATCTTCGCGTAATAGAGAAGATCGGTCAGGTCGTTCGCTATGGTGAATCCGAACTGCTTGAAGACGGCCTCGTGGGACTCGTAGCTTCCCGCCAGCGCGGCTGTGTGCGAGTGCGCGGCGCTGGCCCCCGCCTCGGTCCTCCCGGCCTTGAGGATTACGACAGGCTTGGCCTTTGTTATCTTCCTTGCCAGCTCCAGGAAGGCCTTTCCCCTCTTTATCCCTTCAGTATACATGACGATCACGTTGGTCTCGTCGTCGTTCATGAGGTACTCCATTAGGTCCACCTCGTCGACGTCGGCGGCGTTGCCGTAGGAGACGAACTTTGAGAGGCCGAATCCCTCGCCCTCTATCAGGTCCAGTATTACGCTTCCCACCGCTCCGCTCTGCGCTATGAAGCTGACCCCGCCGATCCTGGGCTTGCTCAGCTTGTAGGCGGGCAGGAAGAGGGTGTTGACCCTTGACCTCGGGTTCATTATGCCCAGGCAGTTGGGTCCTACCAGGGCTATGTCGTATTTCTTCGCCATTGCGGTTATCTGGTCCTGCAGCTCTACGTTGCCGACCTCGGAGAAGCCGCCGCTTACCAGGACAACGCTCCTTACTTTCGCCTTGCCGCATTCCTCCAGGACTTCCGGGACGGCTGCTGCGGGAATCGCTATCACCACGGAGTCCAGCCGTTCCTTTATCTCCAGCACGCTGCCATATACCTTCCTCCCGAGGATGGGTGCGGTGTTCTTGTTGACCAGGTAGATCTTCCCGGGGTAGCCCTCGTTGAGGTAGTTTAGGAGTATTATGTGGCCTACCTTGCCCGGGTCCGCCGAGGCGCCTATTATCGCCACGTTCTTGGGCTTGAACAATGGGGTGAGGTCTCTCTTTGTCATTCAAGCACCCTTATGTCAACCACGTCGTAGCCGTCCTTCCTCAATATCACTGGATTGAGGTCCAGCTCCTTTATCGACGGGTTTTCCTTGAGCATCCTGGAGATCCTGAGCAGGAGCGCGGTGAGCATGGCAGACGATTCGCCGTTGTACGTCATCACCTGCCTCGATTTCAGCTGGTCGAGCATCTCCGATGCGTCGTATTCGGTTATCGGGCAGGTCCTCAGCGCAAAGTCCTTGAACGCCTCCACGTATATGCCTCCGAGGCCGATGAGTATCATCTTGCCGAACTGCGGGTCCTCCCTTCCCCCTATTATGGCCTCTATGCCGCTGCCCGCCATCTTCTGCGCTATTATTTTGTAGGGTGCTATCCTCTTCGCCTTTGCCTCGAGCTCCTTGTAGGCCCTCTTTATCTCGTCCTCCTCTTCGAGGCCGAGCTTGACGAGGCCGGCCTTTGACTTGTGGAGCTGCTTCTCGGAGATCACCTTGAGGACTATCTTGTTTCCTCTTGAGAACTTGACTGCGTCTTCCGCGCTGGAGACGTACCTGCTCTCTACGCTCCTTATGCCGTATTTGTCCAGCAGGCTTTTGGCTTTGAAGTATTCTAACAGCATGGTACCGCTTATATGATATGCATCAAGTACAAGACCGCTATCACTATTATGACTACCACTATGCCCACTACGGGTATTATCAGGCCCATGCCGGCAGTCTGGGCCTGCGGCATTGCGGCCTGGGGAGGCATTGTTCCGGGTGGCTGGCTTGCCCCCTGTATTGACTGGTTTGGCATCTGCATCACGGGTGCGCCTGGTGCAGAAGGCTGGGCTGAAGGCGCAGGCTGTGGCATGGCGGGCCTCTGGATTGTCTGGCCGCCCTTCGCCTTTAGGAAGCCCTGTTCCGTGAGGAGGAGCTCCACTCCGCCGTTCTTGAGCTCGTATATCATCAGGTTCTGCTTGTTCAGCTTGTAGAGCCTCATTGCGAGGTCCCTCGGCCGGAGGTTGAGGGTGTTCTGCAGCTCCACCGGAAGCCTCTTGCCTCCGGACAGCTGCGTGAGTATCGACTCGTCCAGCGCGTCGGACGCGGCGGTGCTCTTGTCGTCCGCCTCCTTTATCAGGGCCTTGCCTGCGTCGGTTATGGTTATCATGTTCGGCCCGGGATAGTTTGCCGTGAATTCTATCAGGCCCTTCTGCTTGAGGGTGCCGGCTATGTTCGATGCGTCAAAGATGCTTGCGTTGAGAGCGCTTCCCAGCTTCTCCAATGGGGTATTAGGCGTTATCTTGAGGAGCGAAGCTAGATCCATGAATGTGATTTCGTCAGGCATATAACCGATATTACTTAAATAGGAATAAATAAAAAGACAACCATGAAGTTTGGGCTGTTATTTTGCCGTAGTTAAAGAAAGCAAGATATATATAGGAGGAAAATAAAGATTAATTTGTGTTTATAATGATGGGCGGCGGGGAGACAAGATCTCGTGGTCCCACATTTGTGAGTGGGTCTGGAGCTTTGAGAGACGCTGTGAGGCGGGAACGAAGGACTGATGTCTTCGCTTGCGATATTGAGTCGGCTTTTGGAGCCGAGATTCAGATGTCCTTTTCAAAACTTCTTAAAAGAGAGGAATTTAGATTCAGGCCTGATGAAGAGGGGCGCGCTGCTGGTTTACTTTATGTGTCACCAAAGGCCACTTTGTCTACACCATCAACTGGTAAATCCAGACTTACTATCGAGGTTAAATATGTGGATCATGAGGAGGACCTTTCCGCATTAGAGGCCGCAGTAAACCTTTTTTTTATACATGGAGCCATGTAGAGTTGCTTAAGGCAATCAAGACCCTCAACAGGCCCGAGGCGGCTAAATGGGAGAGTAGAATAGCAGATGGCATCTGCCAAGGCAATATTCCGGGTTTGATACCTGAGTTGCAGCGACTGGTTGACGCTGCGGTGAGAAGTGGAGTGCCCCTTCCAACGTCCTAATGAAAAGATATCTCTATGTTGAATGACTTGGAGAACTTCCTTGCGCGGCCGAGGGCACGTCGGATAACTTTATTTATTTGAGGTGTTGACAAGTTAATATAAAGCTTGTTAGTCCTTCTTATAGTGTTGTGATTTTTTGGATATCCAGATTCTCGGAGCGGGGCAGGAGGTAGGCAGGTCAGGGATCATGCTGAGGGGCAGCAAGAACATACTCCTGGATTACGGGATAAAGGTCGAGGCGAACGTGGAGTACCCGCTGCCGGCGGGCAAGGTCGAGGCGTTCGTGCTGAGCCACGCCCACCTGGACCACAGCGGCTTCTCTCCGGCGCTTTACCACAACGGAATGCCTGCCGCTTTCGGGACTGCGCCTACAAAGGCCCTTGCCGAGCTCCTGATAAACGACGCGATAGAGCTGAACAAGAGGAAGCACAACCATCCCAAGTTCAAGAAGACTGAGCTCAGGTCGTTCCTCAACTCATATACTACCTACGCGTACAAGGAGAGGATAGAGTTCGGCGATTACACGATGTCGCTCCACGATGCGGGCCACATCTCAGGTAGCTCCATAGTCAGGGTTGAGAACCAGAAGACCGGGAGGAGGCTTGCCTACACCGGAGACTTCAAGCTCTCGCCCCAGATGCTGAGCAGCGGCGCGGAGGTGGTGGAAAGCGACGTCCTTGTCATAGAATCGACTTATGCGATAAAGGAGCACCCGGACAGGGAGAACCTGATCAAGCTCTTCGTCGAGAATGTGAAGAGGATAATAGAGAACAACGGAGTGGCGCTGATTCCGGTCTTCGCCGTTGGTAGAAGCCAGGAGGTCCTCGCGATACTTGAGAAGAACAAGCTGACCAATTACACCTACCTTGACGGAATGGCGAGGGAGGCCACGAGGATAACGCTGGAGCACCCGGAGTTCATACACAACGCCGACCTGCTCAAGACCGCGATGACAAAGGTCACCACGCTGAAGAAGCCGCACGACAGGGAGAACGCCCTCGGAGGAGGCGGCATAATAGTGACAACGGCAGGCATGCTCAGCGGAGGGCCTGCGCTTAATTACATAACCAAGCTGAACAGCAGGTCGATGATCTTCCTGACGGGCTTCCAGGCCGAGAACACGAACGGCAGGAGGCTGCTGGACAACAAACCGCTGATAATAGACGACCAGAGGGTCTTCATCAAGACTCCTTTCTCCTTCTACGACCTCTCTGCGCATGCGGGCCAGAGCGACCTTTACGAGTATGTGAAGAGATCCGACCCCGAGACTGTCATATGCGTGCACGGCGACGGAGAGAGCACTCTGGCTTTCAAGGATTACCTGGAGCTGGAGGGGTTCAAGGCCCATGCGCCTGCGCTGGGGGAGAAGATAAGGGTAGATTTGTAGTTCTATTCCGGCATCTTGAATTTCGAACCGGGAAAGTCCAGCGTAGCGAAGTAGTCTGCCACTGTTTCAGCCCGCCTGATCAGTTTCACGGTCCCCCCTTTTTGGAGGAGCAGCTCTGCGCTCCTTAGTTTGCCGTTGTAGTTGAATCCCATGGCGTGGCCGTGGGCGCCGGCATTGTGTATCGCGATTATGTCTCCCATTTCTATCTTCTGCAGCATCCGGTCTATTGCGAACTTGTCATTGTTCTCGCAGAGCGACCCCACAATGTCGTATTTCTGGTCTTTCGGCCCTGTTTCCTTCCCCAGGACAGTGATGAAGTGGTAGGCGCCGTACATTCCGGGCCGCATCAGGTTCGCCATGCACGCATCTACTCCTATGTATTCCTTGTATGTGTGCTTCTCGTGTATCGCGGTGGTTACCAGATATCCATAAGGCCCCGTGACCATCCTGCCGTTTTCCATGAATATCTTCACCGGGTCAAGCCCGTTCTTGCGTATCTTCTCGTCGTAGGCCTTCCTTATCCCGTCGGAGACGAGACTTAAGTCCACAGGTTTCTGCTCCGGCCTGTAAGGAATCCCTATCCCTCCTCCCAGATTCACGAACTCAAACTTTATGCCGAGCTCCCTGGAGATCTCCACAACAACGTCGAAGAGCATGTTGGCTGTCTGTACAAATGCGTTAGGGTCCAGTTCGTTTGAGACTATCATGGTGTGTATCCCGAAACGGGTTACTCCCTTGTCCCTCATTATCTTGTAAGCTTCCGATAATTGCTTCCTTGTGAGGCCGTACTTGGCGGTTTCCGGGTTGCCTATCACGTTTTTTTCGTCTGTGACCCTGAGCGGGCCGGGATTGTACCTGAAGCATATGAGTTCTGGAAGTCCGGCGCTTTCCTCCAGGAAGGGTATGTGCGTTATGTCGTCAAGGTTTATTATGCCTCCAAGCTCCCTTGCCTTCTTGTACTCTGCGGCCGGAGTGTCGTTTGAAGAGAACATTATCTGCTCGCCCTTGAGCCCTACCTTGCCCGCCAGGATCAGTTCGGGTAAGGAACTGCAGTCGGCACCGAACCCTTCCTCCCTGAGTATGTCTATAAGATATGGATTTGGGCAGGCCTTTACTGCAAAGTAATTCTTGAAGCCTGGAGCCCAGGAGAACGCCTTGTAAAATGCCCTTGCGTTTGCACGTATTCCCTCCTCATCGTAGATGTGGAATGGCGTAGGGTATTGCTTCTTTATCTCCTCTATCTTGCTTCTGCCAAAAGGCAGATCGCTATCCTTGTTCATTTTGCTCCCTGATAAATATTTTGTTCCATTTGTGCGTTCTTTCTCAGAGATGGTCCCTGATCATCTCGGCTGCCAGTTGCGTCTCCTCAAGCGACGGGACGAGGGCGAACCTGACGTAGTTGTTTGCATTTGGAGCGTCGCCTATCGCGAGCATCCCTCCGGGGGTCACGTTTATGCCTGTCTTGTTGGCCTCGTCCAGCCTGAGCATCCTCTTTGCGAACTCTATAGAGCCGGGGCCGGTCTTTGCCCAGATGTAGAATGTGGATTCGGCCCAGTACTTTATTCCCTTCTCCCACAGCGCGCCGGTTATCACGTCGCGTTTCTTGTCGTACAGTTCTCGCATCTTCCCTACGTGGGTTTCGTCCTGCAGGGCTGCGACTCCAGCCTCCTGGATCGCGTTCGCCACTCCAGAGTCTATCTGGGTCCTCAGCTTCCTGTAGGAACCTATGATTCCCTCGCCGCCTACCGCGAATCCCAGTCTTATCCCAGTGGCGTTGCTCCTCTTGGAGAGCGACTGGAGCACTATGAGATTGCTGAGGTCCTGTGCGTACTCAAGCACGGAGTGCGGCCTCTCATTTATGTACATCTCAGTGTAGGCCTCGTCAGACGCTATCATGAAGCCGTATTTCGAGGATAAGTCAACGATGCCCCTGAGGATCTTATCGTTTGCCATCACGGTGGTGGGGTTGTTCGGGTAGTTTATCCACATTATCTTTATCCTCTTGTTCCTTTCGAGCGTTGCCTCTATCTCACCGAGGTCGGGGAGGAAGTTGTTCTCCTCCTTGAGCTGGTAGAACTCAGGCGTTCCTCCTGCGAAGACGGTGCCGGCCTTGTAGGGAGGGTAGCCTATTGATGGCATCAGCACCCCGTCCCCAGGGTTTATGAACGCGAACGGCAGATGGAAGACGGCCTCCTTCGAACCGGCAGTGGTTGTTACCTGTGTCTGCGGATTGACCGCCACGCCGAAGCGCCTATTGATCCACTCCGCGGCCGAGGCCCTGAATTCCTTCATCCCTATGTAGCTTGGGTAGCCGGATGACTTGTGCTTCTCTGCCCCTGACTGAATGCCCCTGATGGCCCCTTCGTAGAGAGGCTCTGTCGGATCGCCTACCCCGAAATCCAGTATCCTGAATCCGCTGCTCCTGGCGTCGTCCTTGGCCTTGTCCACCTCCGCGAAGGCGTAGGTCGAGAATTCCTTTAGTCTGAGGCTTGGTTCCATATTATCCCTCTTTCTTGCCGAAGAAGTCCTGACAGATGTGTATCGCATCCTTAATTATTTACACCCATCACCCAACGAAGACGCTGGGCTGGTGTAAATAGAAAGATGTCTTCCCCACCCTCTATCCGCGCATAGGCGAAATCCCCTTGCTCTGGATTGTATCCGAGTCTAGTGGGATGTTTTTAGTATATATACTTAGTGTTAGTGAGATAACAAAATATTATTGCAGCCTGCCCTAGTATATAAAGCTTGTTGGATTTGGCAGCCTCCGTCAGTCAATTGGTTTTCCCTTCAAGTATTGCCGACATCAAGTCTTCCATTGTGTAGAAGCCCTTCTTCCCGTTGATCCATTTTGCCGCGAGCAGCGCTCCCGTGGCGAAGCCCTCCCTGCTCCTTGCGGTGTGGGTGAGCTCTATGGTGTCCGATTCGCTGTCGAAGCCCACGGTGTGCAGCCCCGGCATGCTGCCCGACCTTATGCTGGCAATGTCGAGCTCTTCTGGCAGCAGCTTCCTGCTTGGCGAGCCTGACACAACCTTCTTCTTGCGCCTTACCTCCCTGGTTATTATCTCGCCGAGCATCTTCGCGGTGCCTGACGGAGAGTCCTCCTTCTGGTTGTGGTGCCACTCTGAGACAAAGACGTCGTACATCGGGGCCTTGTCGATCAGTGATGAAGCGTTCCTGACTATCTTGAAGAAGAGGTTGACTCCTATGGAGAAGTTGGGGCCGTATATCAGGCCCGTGCCTGCCTTGCCTATCATTTTCCTGGCCTCCTCTTCCCTGTCGTACCATCCGGTAGTGCCTACCACGATGTTCTTGCCGAGCGAGGACACCTTCCGGATGTTTTGGATTGCGGATCTTGGCGATGAGAAGTCTACCGCAACGTCTGCGCCTTTAAGCGATTGCGAGTCTATTGCCTTGTACTGCGCTCCGGGCTCGGTGGGGTCTATCACCGAGGCCACGCCTATGCCCTGGCTTTCCGCCTTGCGCGCTATCTCCCTGCCCATCTTACCGTAGCCGATTATCGCTATTTTCATTCGCTCGCCCGTCAATGGTTGTGCTGGCTTACCTTGAGTTCGTCGTATTTTGAGACTATGGCCTTGAGCCTCTCGAGGTTTTCCAGCATTAGCTCGCAGAGTGGGAGCCTCACGCCGCCTGAAGGGAAACCGGAGAGAGCCATCGCGGTCTTTATCGGGACCGGGCTTCCCTCCATGAAGGCGCCGCGCATTATGGGCAGGAGCCTGTAGTGGATCTTCCTTGCGCTCTTGAAGTCGCCTTCGAGGGCCAGCCTTGTCATCTCGGACGTGGCCTTTGGCAAAAGATTGCTCACCACGGAAATGACGCCCCTTCCGCCGAGCGCCATGAGCGGCAGAGTCATTGTGTCGTCCCCGCTCAGTACGATGAAGTCCTCCGGAAGCTGCCTTATCACGTCCTCCATCTGGACTATGCTGCCTGAGGCCTCCTTGACTCCAACTATGTTCTCTATCCTGCTCATCCTCAGAAGGGTCTGTGTCTCTATGTTGGTCCCGGTGCGGCTTGCTATGTTGTAGACTATGACGGGTATGCTCGATGCCTTCGCCACCGCCTCGAAGTGCCTGAAGACACCCTCCTGGGACGGCCTGTTGTAATACGGGGTCACTACCAGAGCGGCAGATGCGCCGAGCCTGGCCGCGTCTCGCGTGTTCTTTATCGTCTTTGCCGTGGAGTTGGAGCCGGTGCCCACTATCACGGGAGCTCTCCCGGAGGCCTCCGCCACGACAGCCTCGATTACCCGTTCGGTCTCGGCCTCGGTGATTGTCGGCGCCTCGCCGGTTGTGCCAAGCGGCACCAGCCCGGTGACTCCGTTCTTTATCTGGAAGCTCACGTTCTCCCGGAGGCCCCTGTAGTCTACCTCGAGCTCCTTGTCGAACGGGGTTACGAGCGCGGTCATGCAGCCGCTTAGGTTAGTCATTTTTACCACAGCTTTCCTGATTGTTTCCCTATCTTATGGGCTTGTAAGTTTAATAGGATTATCAGAATGTATCGTCTTTTGCCTTATATATACCTGGTGTTATTGCAATAACAGAATATTATTATAAACTGCCTTTGTATATAAAGCTTACACAATTTGGGGGATTGGATGGTCACCGTTGCGCATGTCGTATCAAGGATCATAGAGAGCAGGCCCTTCCTGGAGGAGGCCCTGGTCAAGGACATCATAAACTACGCCTACCTCGCCGACATGCTGAAGCCGGAGATAGAGAGGGAGATGCGCAGGGAGGTCAACCGCTACGCGATAATAATGGCTATACGGAGATTCACCGATGCTTTGAAGGAGAGCTTTGTCGGCGCGCCGCAGCTGAACCTCGGGAATGCCGACATAACCATAACTTCGGGGATATTCGAGATCTCCGCGGTTAAGGACGTGGATACCATGAAGCTCGTCTCCAGGCTCTACGGCATGGTGGACTTCGAGAAGGGGGACTTCCTGACAATAACGCAGGGGCTGTACGAGATAACCATACTCTCGAACGCGAAGTACAAGGCGAAGATGCTGGACCTGTTCGACAAGCGGGACGTCAAGAAGGTGAGTACCGGACTGTCGTCGCTGACCGTCAGGATACCAGAGAAGGCTGCGGAGGAGATTGGCCTGCTCTATAGCCTGACCAAGGCGCTGAGCTGGGAGAACGTGAATCTCGTGGAGGTGGTCTCCACACTGACAGAGGAGATTTTCATAATAAAGGAGGAGGATACCGCAGTGGCTTTCGACGCGATAAAAAGGCTCATAAAAGACGGCGAGACTGGAAGGAAGAAGTAATTACATCTCTTCCTCGGTTCCCGACTCTTCCTCTTCGTCGTCCTCTATTGGCGCGGCTTTCTTTCCGGAGCCTCCCTTGCCCTTCTCGAGGACCTCTATCTTTCCGTATTTGCCTGTGGAGAGCTGCGGCGTGCCCCTGAATTCGTTGACATAGCCGTTAGTTATCTTGACCTTGTCTCCGACGTTGACCATGTCTATCGTCTCGCCCCAGAGCGAGATCGCTATGCTTCCCGTGTCATCCTTTAGGATGGCGTTTGCAACATTAAGCCTCTTTCCGTACTTAGTCACAACCTCTCTTGGCTCGTCCTTCTCTGCCACTACCGCCTCGACGTCTACGTTCGATGCTCCCGCTTTCAAATCACTTATGTTCATTCTATTACCGTACTACTAAATAGTGATAGAAATATGCCAACATTAAGTATAATAATCTTTGTCTGGCGCTCGGCGCAGCGCTTAAATATCTCAAACTCCCTATTCATAGTATGAAGTTACTTGGAGGTTATGCAGGGGCGAGGCTCTCTGGAGCCAATTCGGTGCTTGGTAGGAGGCCTGACGCTTCTCTATTCAGCATGAGGCGCGCCAGGCAGGCAGAGCCAGAGGCAGGGCAAAGGAGAAAGGAGGGCCTGCTTAAGGCAGTGTTAAGGCGCCTAGCGGGGAAGGGGATAGCTAAGACTTAAATACTGAAAATGTGTAAGATTGTTGGTTCGCATGCTCTTTTCAATTGGTTTCAACCTGGGGCTGAAGGCTCTTATCAGGCCAGCTGGCGCGGCTGTGGTAGGAGTTTCTGCATTTGAAGTGGCAAGGGAAAGGGGAAGACAGTTGGTTGGGATTAGGCGCCCTTAGTCCATGAACTTTGAGTATGTGATTTTTTGGCTAGGATTGAAGTATGCAAGGTTTCTGAACTGCCTGAGGGGCAGGTGAAAGGTGCCGGGGAAGGCGAGAACAGGATACTTGTTGCCAATGTCGCAGGGGAGTACTTTGCCATGCGTGCGGTCTGCAATCATGAAGGAGGGCCTCTTGACGAAGGCCCCATCTTCGAGAACGAGATAACCTGCCCGTGGCACGGCTCGGTCTGGGATGTGAAGACCGGGAAGTGCACATGGTTCAGCGAGTCCCTGAAGGACGAGCCCACCTACAAGGTAAGCGTGGAGGGAGAGAGCATTTTCGTAGAGGCGTGATGATTTTATGTCAGTAGAAGAGCTGGACTTCCAGGAATCCCTTGAGTTTGCAGGTGAGCATGGCACGAAGCTGGTCTGGCTGGGCAGGGAACCGGTAGACTACATAAGGGAGCTTCTTGACCTCGATCCTTCAAAGATGATTGACGCGGACCCGAACATGCTCGTCTATGCGGACAGGGATGTCGCGGAGAAGTTCAAGGACCATGTCTTTGTCTGCTATCATGGGAACACCTCCAGGTATGTTGCGAACGCGCTCAAGGACAAGTTCGGCGTTGAGTCTCTTAACATGAAGGGCGGCGTCACGGCTGTCGTAGGGGAGATCTTCTAGTCCTTTATCTGGTTGGCGTATATCAACAGGCTTTTTATCGTTCCTGAAGTCTTTACGGTGTAGAGGCCTGTCTTGGAGCCTCCTGCCTGCTTGACGAATGAGAGACCGAGGATTAGCTTGCCCTCATGGCCGCGGTTCACCTTGAAGACGAAGAGCTTCGGCGTGTATTGCGCGACTATCCTGGGGTTCGCCTCCGAATAGGAGACCTCGCCCATGAAGCGCATCAGCTCCGCGGATATGTTGTTGGTCTCCCTTGCTGCGTCAAGTTCCTTTGAGGCCAGGACAAGCACGTACCTGTATTTCCTCTTGAGTATCATTCCAGTTCACCTATGGCGCCTACCATCTTCTTTGCCTGCGCCTCTGTCGCTCCGATGAACTTCGCGACCTCTACCATCTGCAGCGCGGAAAGCATGCATGACTCGTCTTCGGCCATCGTGACCAGGGCGATCTTGGCCTTTGAGCGTGTTGCGGTTGCCATGAGGCCGCGCATGCGGTAGATGTTCCTCAACCTTGCCCTCGTCTCGCCGCAGGTTATCCCGTGCACCGGAAGGACGAGAATCTTCTCCGTGTCCACCACCTCCTCAACCGCCATCCGTATGAGCTCGCTGTCGTTGATCATTATGCCGGTCACGTTGTTCCTCCGCAGCCCCCTACCCAGCATGCCTGCCTCGCCGCTCGCCAGTATGCATCTGCCCGTGTAGCCGAGGTTGTCTACCACGGGAAGCTCCTTCTTGGAGAAGATCTTCTTGAAGCCCAGGATGCTCGCCGTTTTCCTGTCGGGTGCGTCCATGTTCACAAGGTCGTAGTATGCCATTCCTCTCAGCTCTTGTCATATACCAGGGTGACCTCGTCCCCGTCCTGGAGGACGTGCTCCCTGCCCAGCCTCTGGTTGGTGAACTTTGCGCTTTTGCCGCTTATATATGCATACCTAAGGCTCTTCGCCGTCTTCGAGTGGATGTCCTTTGCGGCATCGTAGACGGTTGCGCCCTTCTTCATTATAAGCGGCTTCTCGTAGTCGGGCTCGCCGTCCTTCGGCTTGAGGTATATCCGTATGAGGTCGAGCTCGTTGAATATCTTGGGCTTGAGATCCTCCAGGTTGGTCTTCTGCGATGCGCTTATGGGGATTACCTTGCATCCCGTCGAGCTCTCTATCTCCCTTCTGATCCCCTGCGCGTATGAGGGCTCCACGCTGTCTATCTTGTTCAGTATTATTATCGCCTTGACATAGACCATGCCGGGGTCCATGACCTCCATGATGTCCTCCACGTCGGCGTCCTGGTGGAAGAGGACCTTGCCGTTGTATATCCCATACTGGTTGAGTATCTCTGCCACCTCCTTTTTCGTGGGGGTCTTGTGGTTTATCTTCTCTATGTCCAACCCTCCGGTTGCCTTGGGCTCTATGGATATCTTGGGCCTTGTCTTGTTTATCCTTATGTCCAGTCCGTAAAGCTCGTCAAGGAGCTTGTAGAGTCCCTCCGGCTTGTTTACGTCGAGCATGATCAGGAGGAGGTCCGCTACGCGTATGACGCTTGCGACCTTTGTTCCGCTTCCCTTGCCCTCGCTTGCCCCCTCTATAAGGCCCGGTACGTCCAGGATCTGTATCTGCGCGCCCTGGTAGGTCATGGTGCCTGGTATGACCTCCAGCGTTGTGAATGCGTACGCCGCTATCCTCGACTCGGCGTTGGTTATGGCCATCAGCAGGGAGGACTTGCCGGCGTTCGGGAAGCCGACCAGCACCGCCGTGGCGTCTCCGGACTTCTTGACCGCGAACCCCACTCCGCGGCCGCCCTTCTTTCGGACCATGTCCTTCTTGATGTTCGCGATCTTCCTCCTTAGTATGCCCAGGTGCTTGTTGGTTGCCTTGTTGTGCTTGGTCTTCGCGTACTCCTCGCGGAGCTCCTTGAGCTTGCCTTCCAGGTCTGACATGAGGAAGAATATGCCGTTATAGCATTTATAGGGTTGGGTGTTCGGTGTAAGCTTCTTAAATTCTAACGGTCAATGTTAACACGATGTACCACAAGATAATCTACATTGGTAGTGACCACGGCGGGTTCGAGCTCAAGGCCAGGCTCCTGGAGTACCTTTCAAAGGTGGGATATAGGGTCGCCGATGTTGGGCCGCTGGTCTACGAACCTGGCGATGATTACCCGGATTTTGTGGCAAAGCTGTGCGCGAGGGTGCTCAAGGACAGGAGCAGGGGCATAATGATCTGCAAATCCGGAGTCGGCGCATCCATCGCCGCGAACAAGGTGAATGGGATATACGCGGCGCTCTGCTGGAACCCCGAGACAGCGAAGCAGTCCAGGGAGCACCTGGACGCCAACGTCCTCTGCCTGAGCGGAATGTTCCTCGGCCGGAAGGAGGCGGAGGAGATGGTGAGGACATGGCTGGAGTCCCAATTTGAGGGAGGAAGGCATATAAGGAGGCTTAACAAGATAAAGGCTATTGAAAAAGCGCATGCTGGTGTGAAACATGATAGTGCTAGAAGGTCCGGCAGGTAACGGGATTGGCCTTGGGGTCTCGAAGGCCCTCAATGCCAGCTACGCGAAGGTGGAGCACAAGGTCTTCCCGGACGGCGAGTCCTACATAAAGATACCGCAGCTGCCGGAAGACGACAAGGTCGCGGTGATACAATCCACGTATGCGCCGCACGAAAAGCACCTGATAGAGATGCTCTTCATCATAGACACGCTCAAGGAGATGGGAATAAGGCACATAACCGCCGTTGCCCCATACCTCGCTTATGTGAGGCAGAACAAGAGCTTCACCGCTGGAGAGGCGGTGAGCATAAACACCGTTATGCGGCTGCTCAGCGAGTCTGGAGCGGAGTCTTTCGTGACTGTGGAGCCGCACAGGTACGACGTTGTCTCGCTTTTCAAAGGGAAGGTGGAGATCGTAGACCCCACTGACGCTTTCGCTGGCATGCTTTCCGGAAGGGTGAAGAACCCGTTTGTCGTGGCTACTGACGGAGGCGACATGGTAAGGGCCAAGAAGCTGGCCGGGCTGCTTGATTGCGATTACGACTTCATCGAGAAGGAGAGAGACCCGAAGACCGGGAAGGTGAGAGCGATAACCTCCATAAAGGGCGACCTTGCAAGGAAGGACGTGGTCATTTTTGAC
>DATJMH010000016.1:0-19841 GCA_035508815.1 Saccharimonadales bacterium (SeqCode) | reverse complement strand
TCAAATCTCACTGGGCCCATTTACACAAATAAAGGGGAATAATGGAAGCAAGCTGGAAAGTTGTCCAAAGGAAACATATCAAATACTGGGCTAATGTACTCTCTATGAGAAAGAAAAGGAAACCAGGTTTCTTGCTATTTTACAGCGACAGGATAAGTGATATATCTTCAAACTTCGCAGAGATTAATCCCGATATGAAGAGGATTGACGCGTCACTTGATAACATTGCTACTTTTTATAGAAAAATGAAGCGGAAACCTACATTGTCGATAACTCCGTGGTCCAAGCCTCATCGAATCTCAAATATGCTTATCAATAACGAATGGAAACTTGAATCTACTACCGCCTGGATGTCTTACAACAAAAAACACCCCAATTGGCCCAAGAACGAGAAGCTTACAATAACAGAAGTAGAATCCCGAAAAGAGATGAGAATTGCCCAGAGGGTCTTTAATACGGCATATAATGACAAGAAGTCAGAAGAAACCCCATATGGCAGCCTATCACCGGTTTATGGAGAAAAGATGTTTGAATCATATGTTAAAAACGAAAAGAAACCAAAGAAGGAAGCAAGATTCTACTTGGCGTACATAAACGACAAACCCGTAGGAATCTCCCTTTTAGTAACTCTCAAGGGTTATACTGCCATCTACAATCTAGGAGTAATTAGGAAATACCGAAAACAGGGAATAGGGACAGCACTGATAATCAAATGCCTAAATAAAGCAAGCAGCCTTAATCGTAGGAAGATATTTCTACAAACGGAAGCTAAAACCTTCAACGAAAGATTTTACAGAAAACTCGGATTTAGAAGAGAATTCACAACTAGGCTATATACAAAATAAATTCTGAGGGGCACTGGGAAACATGTTTGCTTATTTGTGTATGACTTGGTTACCTTCTTCTGACCCCTGTCAAGTCAGCCAATCTCTTTTCAGCCGCCTCAACTTCCTTGTATGATTCCCAACCGATTGTCGTTCCGGACGCCCCGGTAACTACTGCCATGAGGAAACCAAGGTAATTCACCACGGTAACATGGTCAATGAACTCGGTGCCTCTTAACAGGACTCCGACTACGCCAACCACGGCGAGCGCTGCGCCGCCAATTGCAGACCCAATGTGTTTCCTCACAAGCCCTCTCTCTATTGCAATAGGATTAGCTTCCTTAGATGCTTTTCTTTCCACCTGATCCCCAATAAAGAATCAAAAGGTATATTATTAAATATGTTCTCCAGATTAGCGGATCTTTCGCTGCCACAAGCCTCCATTCAAATGGGCCAAAGTGCGACCTAGAGCCTCGAGTACCTCATAGGTTTGGCCTTCTTGATCACTTCGGCATAGACATACGAAGTACAGGCCTGCCACCACGAAGTACAAAGGTCGGCAAGTATGAAGGTCAGTAAGGTCAAGTACAACACCATGGACGTCTTACTTAAAACCGCATCGAGTACAATGGCGATAACAAGCGGTAAGAATACAGCTATATTAACGGCCAGCATCTGCAAGGATTGGCCGCTCATAAACATCCAGCTCCTACCAAGCGCGGTGTCCCTCCTGAGGCCCCTGTCATACAAAAGGTAGACGGAAAGCGCTGAGTTAAGGTTGCTCACCTGCAATATAATCGCGATGATCAGAACCGCCACCGCAACCGCCAGAAATACGAAGCCAGAGGAAATTGTGTGGATTACCAGGGTCATTAGGCCTATGTACGCCACGGCCACCAAAGGGCCTAAATAATTGAGCGACATCAGTATGGGACCTCCTATGCCTGCGACCTTTATATTGGAGATCCTGGCCTTAGCTATGGCAGTCAGCGGAGCCACAACGGCCACCCCCAAGACGAAGAAGGCTACGGAGTACCAGAATAAATTCGTCAGGGAACTCGACCCGAACACGGCAAAAACGTAAAAAGCCAGGATGATACTGCTAGGTATGTTTAAAAGGAAAACGGAATACTTGGATCTCAACAGCGCCGATGAGTTCCTGAGGGTCTCAGCCACAGAAACTTCCGGCGTGACTACGTGAGTCCCGCCAAACTCGTCAATCTTGTCCTCGCTGAAGGTATGCGAGCGTAATTTGTTCCTTTCAGCCTTGCTTATCGGCATTCTATCTACTTATCTACAGGAAGCACGACTGTCGGCTTGGCTCCCTGGGCGCCCTTCGCCCCAACGTATTTGATGGCCGTGCCTATGGCTGTTATCTCCATCCAGCCACCCATGGGTATTATGTTCAGCTTAACCTCGACAACCCCGTCGGCTCCCAGCTTCTCGGCCTCGTCCTTCATTCTGCCTAGAGCGAGTTCCCTTGCATTGTACATAAGCTCCGTTATCTGCGGGACTTCTCCCTTCGTCATGCCCTTCATTGCGCTGCCAACCCCTCCGGCAACACCCATGCTGTAGACCGAATTACCCACCACCAGCCCGACAGGCATATAGCCCCTGTCGAGCAGCAGCCAAAAATCAGAAGTGCTCAGATCGCTTGTGAATACGGAATTGCTAGCCACGTTACTCCCAAATTCAGTTTATTTATTATCAATAAGCTTAAAATACCATGCCTCTCAATATCTCTGATCGGGATGCCATCCGCACTGAGGATACTCTCCATAATGCTCGGCATATGTTCCATCCTATTTGCAATATTCTCCCTGGCAGTGGGAGCATGGGGCATCGGAATAATACTCCTTGTGATAGCAATCCTGCTCCTTTTTGCCGGATTCGTGCTTTTAGGCAGTCACACCCTCAGACTTAATTCCCAGTCCCTGATGCCATCCTCCCAAATGTCTTACTCCGGCCAAAACGGCTATCCCAACCCGTTTAAGGGCATAAATACGCTAAGCGGACTCCAAGGGAACAGGAAGCAGCAGAGCGGCCTGGTGCTGCTCGCCCTTGCGATAGCCTCGCTGGCGTTAGGCTCCTGGATAGTCGCCATAATCCTGTTTTACGGCGCGCTCAAGCTACTTATGAATCCCATGCAGCTCAATATCCGGTCGCAGCCTTCTTCAATGCCTGGCGATGACCAGGATGGTTTTGAGGACGACGTGCCCGCATCAAGCGGGATAATGACCGGTTACACCAGGGTATAAAATGCCTATTGGCGTGAGGACTATGAGAAAGCCGTTCAAGAAAAGCCTTAAAGACATACCCGTAGAGGAAGCACACGGAGGAAGTGGAAGCAGACAATTACTTCTTTCAAAGAAAGACCCTGTTTCCTCTCAAATGGAAGCTATGACTAAAGGCTTCCTTCCAGTAGGCAAGGTCTTTGATTGGCATCGACACGAAAACATAGACGAATTATTCTTAGTAATAAGGGGAACCGGAATTATCCAATTTGAAGACGGCACAGAAATGCAATACAGACCTGATGACCTTATTTATATCCCTTCAAACACAAAACATCGTATAGAAAATAATGGGAAAGAGGAAAACCAGTTTTATTTTGTAAGATTAAACCATTAAATGGCGCCGGGCTTGCAGACAATGCCAGCAATGCCAAGCCTTATAAATCACAACTGCGTTAAAAAATCATGGAGACCAGACAAAGGTCTGCTAGGGCCCCGCCGCAACAGGCAGTCCCCCAGTCATACGACAGAAAAACCAAGTTTTTTAAGCGGCTAGGCGCCGCAATCGGCTCCACCGCCACCGTCGCCGCGCTAGCCGGATATCTACTCTCCCCATTCAGCCAGGCCTCCAATCTCTCCGCAAAGGACATGGCAGATAAATACGGCTGGAATCCATGGTCCACGAAGCAGATAGAGCTGGCATATAATGCCGAAAACAGCAAAATACCTTATACCGCCAACGCAGCAAAAGACCTCCAGGCGCAGGAAAAACAGTACGACAAGGCAGGACGCCTCTTTGTGGAACTTGCCAATGCGGCCCATGACTCAAGGATGGAGACAGCAAAGGCTGCAGAGGGGAGACTTAGCTTTGAAGCCCAATATAATATAAAAGCCGCAGCGAAGGCGGGCCTTCAGGGGGGACGAGCCATGATGGATGAAGCCGGAGATCAGGATCCGGTGAAGTTCAATGCAGCCATCGACTACCTGATAAAAGTGGAATATAACTTTAAGTCAGCTTACCAGGAGCTCAAGTACAATCCATACCAGAATAAATCGGACCAGAGCAGCCCGTCTGTGGAGCAGGACCTGAAAGCCCTCGCATTCGGTGACGCGGCAGAACAGACCGCCATGTCTCTTGAAAAGGCCAAGAACCTCGAGGCAAGTGAGTCTGGCGGAGCCAAGGCAGCCTCTGTGGACTCGGCCTACAAGATTGCGACAGGATACTTTGAGGGGTTTCAGAAACTGTACAAGGCATTTGCTGGAATATCGACTGACGGGTCAGCGTACAAGGTAAGCTACGCCCAGATGGATTCTTGGCAGGGTATACCTGGTGCAGTACTCCAGGCTAAGTTCATAAATTCATACAAGCAAGTGGTAAGCATAACGCTCCACCTTGAGCGTGGAGACTACGCCGGCGCCATTGCCATTTATGGGGAACTTGCCGTCCAGGCGCAGCAAGAGGCTTTGCATGCCCCTCGTCCTCCCTCCTGGTTATAGCGCAGGTCCTCTTCTTTGAAAGACCACGCGGCTTCAGCTCATGGCTCCGAGTGCTGATTTGATCTCAGTGTAGTTTGGCTCTACTGTAGGGTCATCCGACACCCACTTGTATCTCACGATCCCCTTCTTGTCGGTCACGAAGACGGCCCTCTTTGCCGCCGTATATCCGTCGAGATGCGCGAAGTTCTCCAGCACAACGCCGAACTTCTTCACCGCCTTCCTCCTGTAGTCGCTAAGTATCGCGAAATTGAGGTTGTTCTTCTCCTTGAAGCCCTTGTTTGCAAAAGGGCCATCGACGCTTATCGCATATACGGTCCCGTTCATCGAGTTGAACTCCGCCATGCTATCCCTGAACTTGCACAACTCGGCGGTGCATACCCCCGTGAATGCGCCCGGGAAGAACGCCAGTATCGCTGCCTTGCCCTTTATCTCCTTCTTGAGGTTCGTTGCCTGAAGCTCAGTGTCTACAAGCACGACCTTCGGCACCTTTTCTCCAATTTCTACCATATACACACCGAATAAACATCACAAACTGAATATAAAAGGCTTATCTGAATCGCATCGAGTCGAGGTTCATCGGCGACCGTGTCTCCACCCTGAACCTGGCGTTGAGCGACCTTGCGAGGTCGTCGCACTTGCTCTCCTCCCCGTGCATCGTGAAGATCTTCTTCGGCATCGGCCTCAGTTTCTCGACGAAGTGCATAAGCTGGTTCCTGTCGCTGTGCCCCGAGAATCCTTCCATGGTCCTCACCTGCATCCTCACCTTGAGCGGCTCCAGCTTGCCCTCCTCATTAGGCAGGGCCACCTCCGGGAGGCCGTTCTGGACCCTTCTTCCAAGGGAGCTGGCCGCATTGAAGCCCACGAATATTATCATGTTCTTGGGATCCTCGGCCATCGCCTTGAAGTACTCGAGGCTGACTCCGCCGTTAAGCATGCCTCCGCTCGCAAGTATGACCGCAGGCCCCCTGTCGAGTATCTCGCTCCTCTCCCCCTTCGCTATCTCGAAGATCTCGCTCTCGAAAGGCGAGTTGTTGTTGAGTATGCGCTTCCTGAGGCTCATCTTCATGTACTCGGGATAGGCGGTGTGTATCGCGCTCGCCTCGAGTATCATCCCGTCTAGGAATACCGGAGTCTCAAGCTTGTAGTTGGGGTTGTTTATCATGTAGTTCTCAAGGACAAGCGAGAGCTCCTGGCTCCTCCCTACCGCAAAGAGAGGTATGAGCACCTTCCCTCCGTTGGTCACCGTGCTCTTTATCGCCTCCATCAGCTCTATCTCCATCTGGCCCCTGTCCTTCGTTATGTCCCTTGAGCCTCCGTAGGTGCTCTCCATGAAGAGCGCGTCTATCCTCGGGTACCGTGTGTCGGCCTGGTCGAAGAGCCTTGTGTATCCGTACTTCATGTCGCCGGTGTGGACTATGTTGTAAAGGCCCTCGCCAACGTGTAGATGGACTATGCCGCTGCCGAGTATGTGGCCCGCGTTGTGGTAGGTGAGCTTGATCTCCTCTGTGACGTTGGTGACCTCGCCGTAGTCCCTTGTTATCATGTGCATGAGCATTGTCTTGATGTCCTTCTCCCCGTATAGCGGGGTCCCGCCGGTCTTCTGCACCAGCTTGACGTAGTCGTAAAGTAGCAAAGCAGCAAGATCCCTTGCCGGAGGTGTGCAATAGACGGGGCCCTGGTAGCCGAACTTGTACAGGTAGGGTATGAAGCCCATGTGGTCCATGTGCGCGTGCGTCAGTATCACGGCGTCAAGGTCGTTGATTGTTATGTTGGCGCTGTCCAGGTAGGGGAAGGCCTTGTTCTGGTCCCCAGATCCTGTGTTGGCGTCAAGGCCCCTTATGCCTGGTTCGGGGCTTATGCCGCAGTCTATCAGTATCTTCGAGTGGTTGGTCTCCAGCAGCAGGCAGCTCCTCCCAACTTCCCTGAATCCGCCAAGTCCGGTTGCCTTGAGCCACTCGCTCTTCATGACAACCCTGTTTATCTTGACGCCTGTTGTCTTGAGGAACTTCTTCCTGAAGTCTGACTCGCGGAAGAGCAGCTGCCTCACGCCGTTTATGACGTCGCTGTTCATTGTCGGCGTCCTCAGGACCTTCGGAACCCATCCTGTCTCGTTGATTATCCTTATCAGCGTGCTTCCTCCCTTCCCTATGACGAGCCCCGGCTTGAGGGCCTCTATGTAGACCTGTGAGAAATCCTTCTCGAACCTTATCTTCTCCTCGTCTATCCCCGCCTCAACGGGAACTATCTCCACTATCTTCTTGAGCGCCTCCTCCTCTCCCATGAGCTTCGACGACTCGGACCTGACTATTATCCTCTTCTTTATCGTGGCGGAGATGTTCTTTATGACGTTCTCGTCATTGTAGACCTGCGCCACGTCCTTGACGTAGACCGCTATGTCGGGCCCCTCATATTCCACCTCCACGACTCCGGCCCCAGCAGGAATAAGTTCCTTTACCTTTTCTAGGAGTTCTTTGTTTTCCTTATTTTCTCCGTTCAACGAACCACATTAATCTAAAAACTGCCCTCTCTCTACCTGGCTAAGAATCAACGTCAAGTCTGCCTTGCTCGACTCACTTCAGGAGCTTGTCTATCTCGTCCTTCGTGTGCTCCCTGTAACCCTTCTTTGTTATGGTGACTATCTTCATCCCGTCGCCCGTGGCGGAATCCTTCTTCATGGCTATCTTGAGCGCCTTTGCAAGGTGCCTTGCGGCCTCCTGCGTCGTGATCTCCGCCGTGTATATGCTCTCGAGGTAGCCGGTGGCCGCTATCGACCCGCTGCCTGTCGATGTGTATCTTGATTCCTTGATGTAGCCTCCAACAGGGTCTATGTCGTATATCTCCGGCTTGTCTTTGTTCAATCCACCGAGTATCAGCTCGACCATGTACGGGTACATCTTGTTCTCCTGGAGCACGAGCGAGAGCAGCGATGTGGCTGATGTGGGCGTCATGGGCTTAGCCTCGTTCATCCTGTAGAGCTCGTTCTGCATTTTCATGAGCTTGACCAGGTATTCGGCGTCTCCTACCCCTCCCGCAATCGTCATTGCGAGGTTGTCGTCAATCTTGTGTATCTTGATCGCCTCTCCGCTGGAGATGTAGGTCCCGTACGTGGCCCTGACGTCCGCGCCCATCACGACGCCGTCGACGCAGACGATTCCGACTGTGGTAGTACCATGCCTGATGTTCTCTGCAACGTTTTTATAATCCATAGAATTCCCTCAACATCTCCAAAATACCAAATACGCTAGTTATTGATACAAAGGAAAAATACAAATCCAAATAATTAAGATTTGAAAATAAACTTATACTATTAAGCTACCATTACCTATAAAATACTTGCTATCCCCCTGCTCTGCAAGCTCCCCATAGGCAAACGTGCGGTGCAACTTGGTGATCTTGATCCTGTGCGTCTTGCCGATCCTCGCCTTTGCGTTCTTGACAAAGACGACTATGTCGTTCACACGGCCGATGCCCTCGCCTTTAGGGCTCCTTGCGCTTAGTCTCATATCGTAGGTTTCACCTTCTACTAGGTTTTCCATTCCCATTTCATTCCCCAATGAAATATTACATTACAAAGTAGTCTATTGCTAGAGCCACTTTTCCCCTGTCCAAATATAGTCAGACTGAAAGGTATATAAATGTTATCTACGAGCCCGCGGCAATCCGCGAGGTAAGAAATCATTGCCTTGTGAATGTCACGTTCCTTATGCCGAAGTTCAGGTACGGGCTCTGCGAGACGACAGACGAGCTGTTCTGCTGGTAGAAGTCCAGTTGGTTCAGCCCTGTGGGGACGTCGAAGGTCACAGAGTAGTTCTCAAGGCCGCTCGTCAGGTTGAGCACAGAGACAGGGGTGTTGCCGTTGTTTAGGAATATGTAGAGCGGCCCGCCCGGCGAGTACGAAGTAGCCTGGAAGTCCATCCGCATGGCAGTGTCGTTGGGCGTGAAGACCGTTATGCCCCTTACGTTCGACCCCCACCAGATGGTCGCGAATGTCGAGTTGCATGATGAATTAGGGGAGCAGAACTCGTATCCTGGGATCCACGTGCCCACTATGTAGGCAACGACAGATCTTCCTCCCTCAAGGTTCTCCGCAGTCGCAGTCGAGTAGATGGTCGCGTTGGAATCCTGGTACAGCGGGCTGCCGAATATCGCGGAAAGGTAGTTCTGGAGGTTGGCGAGGTCTCCCGGAGCGTACGCCTTGTTTATCACAGAGAGCACGCCTACCTTGTAGGCGGTCAGCCAGAACAGCGTCAGGTTGTCGTAGTTCTCCTGCACCGGGTAAGGATAGATGAAGCCATTGCCGCTCTGCAGGTACGCCGTCTCCACTATCAGCGGAACGTTCTCCAGTATCTGCTGCTGCGAGGCGTTGGTCCTTGTGGTGTAGCCTCCGAAGATGGGTTTCTGGAACGCGGTCTGGTAGTACATTGACATTCCCGGATAAAGGTAGGATCCGGTAGTCAGGTTCGGGAGCGCAGGAAGCTCGAGGACCGAATAGTTGCCTGTGATGTTCCTTATCTGGCTGTAGCCCGGGGATATCTGCGCGTTGGTTGTCAGGGAGTTGGCGAAGCCTCCGGAAAGAGGCATGCCGTTGTACTCAATGAGTATCAGTACTGAGAAGACAACGAGAAGCAGCAGCGGATTTCCGAGATTGTACCTGGATTTCGAGAGATGATCGAAGCCTATCGCTGCAAGGACAGCCAGCGCAAGAGTGACGACGACGTCAAACCTTCCCGGCTCCCTGACCAGGTTGAAACCCGGAATTACCCTGTATATGGAATAGAGGGTGGGTATGCCTGTGGCCGTGCTTCCTATCTGGATGTTTGGTCCCACGGCAAGCAGTCCGAATACCACGAGTATGGCGATCCAGAATATTATGTCGCGCATCCTGTTCTTCCTGTGCTCGTGGTAGAGCGCCAGCAGCGCCAGGAGGATGACGCTGAATCCTATGTAGGAGACCTTCTCGGTTATGTCCGGGGTGTATTGCACGCCCTGATATGTTGTGCCATACACCGAGCTGACGTAGCCGAGCGACACGCCGTGGAATATGCCATTGTAGTAGCTGGGCAGGAAGAACGATGCGAGGTTGTCGCTGTACAGCATGTTGTGGGCTATGTCGTCAAGCTGGTTTGCGGAGCTGAGCGCCGTGCCGAGGTGCTGCGATATCGATATCAGGAAAGGCGATCCCAGCACAAGTATGAATATCCCGAGCAGCGCCGCGTTGACAAGGAAATGCCTGTTCAGTATGTCCTTCCTCTCCATTACAAGGAGGATTATTACCGCGGCTATGGCGAACGCCACCATCATTATCCCCTGCTCTATGTCGCCAGCGAAGGTCAGGAAGATGAAGGCTATTGCGGAGTATAGCGCGTATTTCTTCTTTTTCTCCCTTATCATCAGCAGGAGGAAGAGGACGAATAGGGGTATGAACTCTATTGTGGTCCATTGGAGGTGCGAGTACGCCTGCGCTATGTGCATGGGGCTGAACGCGAAGACCAGCCCCGCTATGAAGGCCGCGCAGTCGTTCTTGACCAGGTACCTTGCCAGCATGAACATGAAAAGCCCTCCTAGGGCGAAGCTCAGGAAGAAGATGGTATTGTAGGTCGCGGCCACCCCCGCAACCGCCTGGAGCGGCGCCGTGATTATGCCCGCAAGGGGGCTCATAGTCTGCGAGACCAGGTTGGCGCCTATTGGCGAGAAGAGGTACTGCGTTATGTATGGCGACTGGTGGAGGGCAAACACCGCGTAAGGCACCCACCAGAGGCCCCACATGCTCTGGTACACGTCGCCTCCGCCGTTCGGCACCGCGGAGCCGAAGTTACCGCTGATGTTCCAGAACATGGCCAGCGAGATTATCAGGTATACGAAGAACGCGGCAATGTGCCACTTGTATACTTTAATGTCAGGCATCTTGATTTCCATCAGAACCAATACAAGAGAAGTTATCCGACTCTCATGCATATAAATCTTAACTTGAAACCTATAATGACCAAGTTCAAAGCTATGAAAGTGTATTAGATGGAAGAAAAGCGGGACGGCTTAGGGGTAACTTCTGCAAGGCTCCTGTCATCCCTGTATGCCGGCCAGGGCCTCGGCATACTGGTAACTGCGGCGACCTTCATCTTCGTCACCAGGCTCCTAGGCGCAAGCGGCTACGGAATCTACACGTTCGCCTTCGGCTTTTCCGCATTGGTTGACTGCATAGGCAACTTCGGGATGGGCAACTATTTCGGGAGGAACCTTGCGAGGTTCTCCTACAAGAAGAACCATTCGAAGGTGGTCGAGACACTGCTGACAGGCTACGCGATCCTGCTTCCCATAACCCTGGCGCTGACCCTCGTAGGCGTTGCGGCAAGTCCCTACGTGGCAAACGTCCTCTTCAGGCAACTGGGCATAGCTCCGGTAACGCTGATGCTCGCCTCCGCGATAATATTCTTCTCCACCACGGAGAGCACCACCGTCCAGGCGCTCATAGGCTTCACCCGCGGAAAGCTAGCCTCCCTGGTGAGCGTCGTAGTTGACATAATACAACTGGCCGCGAGCGTCTATCTGATAACGGCGGGCTACGGGGTAGACGGCGCGATAGCAGGAATGCTCATAGGCTACGTGTTCGGCGCGATAATGGGCCTGTACCTGATATACAGGATAGTGAAGGCCAGCGGCGCAGTCAAGATAAAGATCCCCTCGATGCAGGAGATAAGGGCCGCCCTGGATTTCGTCGTGCCGATGAGCCTCAACAACATACTGAACTTCAGCATGGTCAACTTCACCACCCTCTACCTCAGCCTGTACGTGACAAAGGCCATGCTCGGCAACTACGGCGCCGCACTGCGCGGCCAGACCTTCATAGCGGTGTTCTACAGCACCATGAGCACCGCGCTCCTGCCCCTTTTCTCTACCGCAGGCGCATCGAAGAAGGCCTCCGAGGAAAACACGGTGTACAACAGGCTCCTCCTATATTCGCTCATGATAACGCTCCCGCTGATAGTCTTCGTCGGGGTGCTGGCCAGGCCCGGGGCAGCGCTTCTCCTGACCAACGAGTACGCGAGCACCGGCATCTTCCTGACGCTCATAGCGTTCGGCACCCTGATAGACACCTTCCAGTACTACATAGTCAGCCTGCTGATATCGAAGGGGATAACCAGGCAGCTCGTCAAGAGCCTCCTTGTGTCTACGGCCCTCCAGCTGGGAACCGTCCTGCTCCTGGTCCCAAGGTTCGGGGCGTACGGCGCCATACTCGGCATATTCTTCGTCGGCCCGATAGCGGAGGGCATACTCTTCGCGATGCTCGCAAGGAAGGCCATCAACTTCAGGCCAGACACGCGCAGGCTTGCCCTTCTCGCGGCGAGCAACGTCATCCTCATACTGCCCTTGTCAATAGCTCTCCTATTCGCCAGCCCGCTTGTATCAATAGCGGCAGGCGCCCTCATACTGCTGGTGGCATATCCTGCGATAATGGTCCTTGTCGGCGCGATAGACATCTCGGACCTGAAGATAATGGAGAGGATCACGGGCAAGGTGCCGCTCCTCAGCAGGCCCATAGGCCTTCTCATGCGCTATGTCGGGTTCCTGTTCAGCTTTAAGGGGTATCAATGACGGCGGATGGCTCTGCAAGCGACGCTACGGCCGCCCTGGCGACAAAGACGGTGAAGGTCGCCTCTTACATAGCGACCGGCAAGATAGCCTCGACGATAATACAGGCGGCCATGTTCATAGTCATAGCCAGGCTCCTAATGCCAAGCGGCTACGGCATATACACGCTGGCGCTCAGCATAGCGGCATTCATAAGCTCTTTCGGAAACGTCAGCATAGGCACGTACTTCAACCAGCACATACCCTACCTCCTCTCGAGGAAGAGGCTCAGGGAGATAAGCATAGCGATGGGCGACGGCATAGTGGCGATAGCCCTTCCAGGCATCATACTTACCGCGGCGGGCGGCCTGGCGAGCGGCCTGATATCGGGCTACGTCCTGCACTCGCAGTCTTATGCCGGGGTGGTCTTTCTTGCCATATCCGGCATAGTCTTCTACCTGATGTACAACTCCTTCACGCTCATCCTAGTGAGCTTCAACGACGGCAAGAACAACGCCATATCCAACATACTCTACTCCATGCTCCAGGGCGTGATAAGCATATCGCTGGTGGTCCTCGGCTTCGGCATATCAGGCGCCATACTGGGATACATAACAGCGCTCGTCATCGCCTCGCTGTTCCAGATAATCGTGACAGACAGGCGCTTCGGGATATCGTTCATCTGGAGGGGCATGGCGCACAGGATGGGCGAGATGCTGAAGTTCTCCATGCCGCTCACCTACGCGAGCATAATCTCTACCCTCGTGACAAACTTCTCCGTCATACTGCTGGGCCTGGTGGTGCTCCCATCCTTTGTGGGGCAGTACGGCGTGGCATCCAGGGTGGGAACCCTTGTCGACTTCGTGGCCGGGACCATGACCGTTGTCCTCATACCGATGTTCGCCGAGGCCATACACAGCAAGCAGCTCGGCCCGAAGGTGGGCAGGCTCTTCTACTACTCGATCTACTTCGGCCTGCTGTTCACTGCGCCGATGATAGCCTACATAACTGTGCTATCCAGGGATTTCATAATCACCGTCTTCTCGGCCTCGTACAGCACCGCCATAATCTACATGCAGCTTACCGCGGTGGGCCTCCTAATAGGCATCTTCGGCTCCTTCGCGACCCAGCTGCTGACCAGCATGAAGGAGACCCGGAAGATCTTCAAGTATACGGCGATAGTCTCCGTGGTGGAGCTCGCCTCCCTTCTTGTTCTGGTGCCGCTCTTCCACTTCGCCGCGCCGCAGGACCAGATCCTACCTGGGATAGGCGTCATACTCTCGATGCTTTATGTGGGCGGGATCGCGACCAACCTCCTGTTCATGAGGTATCTCCAGGGCAGGGGCATCAGCATCAAATTCGGAAAGATAGCCAGGGTGCTCGCGGCCAACGTGGTTCTCGGAGTCATAGTCTACGCGTTCGGCCACCTTCTCGCAATCAGCCCTGAGATAATACTGGTTGCCGGGGTGGCGCTCTCGCTCGCAATCTATCCTCCAATCATAGCCAAGCTCGGCGCGGTCACCCTGGACGACGTAGCCGTAATCAAGAGGATAATAAATGGCGTGCCCGCCCTCGGCGGAGCGCTCGGCTTCCTACTCGACTACACTTCTCTCTTTCTCTAGCCCCTTCTTGACGGCAGCGCCCACGAAGCCCACGAAAAGCGGAGCCGGAGCCTCGAGCCTGGACCTCAGCTCGGGGTGCGCCTGCGTTCCTATGCCGAAGCCGTCCCTCCATTCTATGAACTCCACCAGCTTCCTGTCAAGTGTAGTGCCAGCTATGACCAGCCCCTTGCTCTTCAACAGGCCCGCGTACTTGCTGTTGAACTCGTACCTGTGCCTGTGCCTCTCGCCTATCCTCTCCTTCCTGTAAAGTCTATAGGAAGCGGAATCCCTGCTGAGCCTGCATTCCCAGAGGCCTAGCCTCATGGTCCCTCCCTTCTTGTCGACCCCGCGCTGCGAGGGAAGGAGGTGTATTACCTTGTATTTGGCGTTCTTGTTGAACTCGCTCGAATTCGCATTTTCCAGGCCGGCAACGTTCCTCGCGAACTCCACCGACATGAGCTGCATGCCCAGGCAGAGGCCGAGGTAGGGAAGCCTGTTCTCCCTTGCGTACTGTATGCCGTTTATCATGCCCTCTATGCCCCTGTTCCCGAAGCCCCCCGGCACGAGCACTCCATCCACTCCCTTCAGCGGGTCTATTCCCTTCCCGTCCTCCAGCTCAGTGGATTCGACCCATCGTATCTTCACCTTGGCGTCGTTGTGGGCCCCTGCATGTATCAGCGCCTCCTTCACGCTTGCATATGAGTCCTTCAGGTCCGTGTATTTGCCGACTATGCCTATCTCCACCGAATGCCTTGGCTTGAGTATCCTCTCCACGCTGCCCTTCCAGAGCCCGAGCTTCTTCCTGTTCAGCCTGGAGGCAAGGCCCAGCGACTTCAGCAGCTTCCTGTCGAAGCCCTGCTCCATGAAGTGGAGCGGCAGCTCGTATATCGATTCAGTGTCGGAGTCGTCGATCACCTTGTCCTCGGTTATGTTCGCGAAGAGCGCAAGCTTCCAGCGCGCCTTGGCATTGAGCCTCTCGCGGCTCCTGCAGATCACAAAATCCGGCCTTATCCCTGCCTGGAGCAGCAGCCTGTATCCCACCTGGGCCGGCTTCGTCTTCTGCTCTCCGACCACCTCCAGCTGCGGCGCGTATGTCAGGTTTATGAATGTGGTCGGGTGCTTCAGCGCCAGCTGCCTGACCGCCTCTATGAAGTAGCTGTTCTCTATGTCACCGACAGTGCCGCCGACCTCGATGACTATCACGTCAGGCCTCCTGTTCTTCTCGACGTTCTCTATCATCCCTATGGCCTCGTTTGTGAGGTGCGGTATTATCTGGACGTCCTCCCCCAGGTACTCCCCCTTCCTCTCCTTCGATATGACCGAGCCGAAGAGCTTGCCGCCTGTTATGGACAGGTCCCCAGTGAGGTTCCTGTTCGAGAATCTCTCGTAGATGCCGAAGTCCATGTCGACCTCGCTCTTGTCGTCCAAAACGAAGACCTCCCCGTGCCTGTAGGGGTTCATTGTCCCGCAGTCGTAGTTGAGGTAGCCGTCGAATTTTATAGGAAGAGCCTTGTAGTCGTAGAAATCGAGCATCTTGAGCAGCGACGAGGTGACGACGCCCTTCCCGAGGCCGCTCATCATTGAACCTAACACTACGATATATTTGGTCTGCATGAGATATATCTAACGATAACTATTAAAAAGGATTTCCTCCGCGCGGTTAATCGGGCTACACGCAAGAAAGTATTAAATAGCACAAGCTGCCATCTCTTACTGCTCTCACAGCAACCTACTCCTGCACGGGCTAATGTATCAGGGCGAACATCACGAATACCGGCGCAAGCAGTATCGAGATCGTGCTGACGACCTTTATCATGGAGTTGAGCGCAGGCCCTGCCGTGTCCTTCAGCGGGTCCCCGAGGGTGTCCCCCACTACAGCAGCCTTGTGGGCATCGCTTCCCTTCCCTCCGAAATGCCCCGACTCTATGTATTTCTTGGCGTTGTCCATCGCGCCTCCGCTGTTCGCCATGAAAAGCGCGAGCATGAAGCTTGCGGGTATCATCCCGACGAGCAATCCTCCGAGAGCCTGCGGGCCAAGCGCCAACCCTATTATTATCGGGGTGAGTATGGCTATCAATTCAGGGAGGGCCAGGGATTTCAGCGCGTTCACTGTTGCTATGTCCACGGCCCGCGCGTAGTCCGGCTTGGCCTTGCCCTGCATAAGCCCCTTTATCGTCTTGACCTGCCTCCTTACCTCCTCGACCATCAGGTTGGCCGCGTGCCCCACGGCCTCCATCAGGAATGACGAGAAGATGAACGGCAGCAGCGCTCCTACGATTATGCCGCACATCACAAGCGGATTCAGCGCATCGATCACTGTTATGTTGACTGCGTGGGCGAATGCGACGAAAAGGGCTATCGCGGAAAGCGCAGCTCCGCCTATGGCGAATCCCTTCGTCGTGGCCTTTGTCGTGTTTCCCACCGCATCCAGCTTGTCCGTTATGGACCTCACCTTCGGCGAGAGGTGCGCCATCTCCGCAATGCCTCCCGCATTGTCTGTTATGGGACCGAACGAATCAATGGTGAGTATTGTCGCCGTAAGCGAGAACATCCCTGCGGCCGCAATCGCTATTCCGTACACCCCTGCAGCTGCGTAACTCACAAGTATGGCTCCCACTACGAACAGTGCCGGAAGCCAGGTGCTCCTGAGGCCCACTGCAAGGCCCATTATAACGTTAGTCCCTGCGCCTCCTTTTGCCGCTGTGGCGATCTTCACCACAGGTTTGCTTCCTCCTCCTGTGTAATAGTCAGAGACCCAGAAGAGCAGGAATGCGAGTATCAGCCCCGAAAGCACCGGGACGAAGTATATCATAGGCAGTCCCAGCCACATGGTTGCAATAACGTCAAGGATCGCCGCTATAACCACTGTGGTAAATATGCTCCTGTAAAGGTTGCCAGTGACGTTCCCTCCCTTTATCTTGCCGACGAAGAAGATTCCCACAACGCTTCCAACTATGCCCAGCGCCGAGATGAAGATCGGATAGGAGAACAAAGACTGCGGCGCGTTAGCAATGCTGCTTGCTATAAGCAAGGCAGCCACAAGCGTGACCGAGTAGCTCTCAAAGACGTCTGCCGCCATTCCTGCGCAGTCGCCTACGTTGTCCCCGACGTTGTCTGCGATCGTGGCAGGGTTCCTTACGTCGTCCTCAGGCAGGTTGAGCTCTGTTTTGCCCACAAGATCCGCCCCAACGTCGGCCGCCTTCGTGAAGATGCCTCCTCCCACCCTAGCGAAGAGCGAGATAAGCGAGGCTCCGAATGCAAATCCTATAAGGAGTGGAATCTGAAGTGTCGTGAAATATGCCAGCAAGGCGCCGAGCCCGATGAGAGAGAACCCTACGGCCGCGAAACCGGTTACCGAGCCTCCAAGAATAGCGGTCTTGAATGCCTCATCAAGCCCCCTCTCCGCGCTTTTCGCAGTCCTTATGTTTGTCCTTACTGCTATAGTCATCCCAAGGTACGCTGTGAGATATGATGTCACGGCACCTACCACGAACGCGAGCACTATGCTCAGTCCGCTGTGCATGAAGGCGAAAAGTATCGAGAGTATCACTGCGAATGCCACTATTGTCTTCAGCTGCCTCTTCAGATAGGCGTCCGACCCTTCCCTGATCGCGTTGGCTATCTCCTTCATCTTTTCTGTTCCTTCTCCCTCCTGCAATACGAGAAAGGCGGCAACTACTGCAACTACCAGCGCGACTATTCCGGCAAAAATACTATAATAGTAAAACTCCATGTCATCACTTTCTTTCTAAGAATAGATTAATCATGTTTATAAATACATATTGTAATCACTCGCTGACGGACTTGAGCGCGAACGGGCCGGTAGGTATGTGCTGCATTATGTAATCCACGTTCGGATAGCCGAGTTCCCTTGAGATGTACTTTGCGGCGTCCGATTTCTTGGTCTTGCCGACCGAAAGAACGACATACCTCTTCAGCCCCAGCCTCTTTCCGGTCAAAAGCGGGGCGACCTCCACCTTCCCCATCTTTTCATTGAAGAATGCTACCAGTTCTAGCGTGGAATTCTTATACCACTCCCTCTCTCCCTTCAGGAGGAAGCTCCCCTTTCCCAGGGCGCCCTCGTTCCTGCCCTTGGTTACCTGCTCCTTCCTCAAGGAATAAACATCAACGGTCGTATGCGACATCTCCCAGGCGCTTGAGAAGGACGCGGCGAACTGCGCCGCCTCCTCTCCAACCTCCTTCCCCGAGCTGACTCCATCCTTCAGTATCACTGCGGATGCCCCATGTATGTCCGAATGGAAGAAAAGGTCTTTGTCCTCGAAGTACTTCGAATAGAGCTCGTCGTTCTGGTCCGCGCTCCTGCCGCCTATGACCAGGCTGCCGTCGCTTGCGAAGAACCAGTTGAACTTCTCGTACCACTCCCTCCTCTCAACCGTCCGCACCTCCTTCTTCCCGAACGCCTTGCCCTCAAGCTTCCCAAGGGCTTCCTCGAGCTCCTTTATCGCCTTCTCGGCTCCCTCCGCCTTCCTCCTCGATCTCTTGGACTTCTCAAAATAGTCCTCAGCGTTCTTCTGCGCGTTCTTTGTGAATTCTATCTCGACTTCCATGCCGGCAACTTGTCTAGGAAGGATTAGGTGATGAAGGTTATTATTGTAGCTATTATGAAGCCAAGGACCCCCAGTATCAGCGTTCCTATCAGGACTATCTTCAGGGTCCTGTTGAAGGTCTTCTGGTCCGGCTTGTAGCTTATCTCGAGCACTCTCTTGGAATCGGCGATGAAGCCCGTGATCATCTTTGGAATGTTAGGAAAATTCAATTAATCATCCGGAAGATATGGGCAAAGAAGCAATAAATACTTTGAGGTCAGCCGCCTCAAATCACTTATCGTCAAATATCATGTCAAGGTCAAGCTCGCTGTTCTGGTCGATCTTCTTCTTTATGCCGTCCTCTGTGTATTCGGCGAACTCGACGCCTCCCATGACCACCATTATCTTGACCTCGCTCTTCTGCATCGCGGGGTCTATCCTCGCCCCCCACTTGAGCATCGCGTCAGGGCTTATCCTGCTCGAGACTTCCTGGAAGATCCTCTCGGCCTCCCTCAAGGTGAGGTCCTCGCCTCCGACTATGTTGACCAGGGCCTTCTTTGCGGTTGAAAGATTCACGTCCAGAAGCGGGCTCTTGAGCGTGTTCTCAACTGCTATCATCGCCCTGTCGTTGGTCCTGGAGGAGTTGGCCTCGCCTATGCCTATTACGGCGTAGCCGGAGTCCTTGAGCACGCTCCTTAGGTCGGCGAAATCAAGGTTGACCATTCCAGGCTTTGTGACCATCTCTATTATTCCCTTTGTGGCGTTGGCAAGGACCTCGTCGCTTATCCTGAAGGCCATGTTGAGCGGAAGGTCCGGCGCGACTGCCAGAAGCTTGTCATTGGGTATTATTATGGTGGTGTCGGTGACCCTCTTCAGCTTCGCGAGCCCCTCCAGCGCGTTCCTCATCCTGATCCTCCCCTCGCTTGTGAAAGGGAGCGTGACTATGCCTATTGTAAGGGCTCCCGATTCCTTTGCCTGATGCGCTATTATCGGCGCCGATCCCGTGCCTGTGCCGCCTCCCATCCCGCATGTCACGAAGACGAGCTGCGCGTCGCTTATAACGTGCCTTATCTCCTCCTTGCTCTCTATGGCTGACTCCTCGCCTATCTTCGGGTCGCTTCCCGCCCCGAGGCCCTTCGCCAGCTTCTTGCCTATGAGTATCTTCCTGTTCGACCTTATCTTAGCCAGGTGCGAGGCGTCAGTGTTAGCCGCAACAAGCGTGGTCCCCTCTATGTTCAGTTCGGAGACTCGGGCTATTGTGTTGGATCCGCTGCCTCCAGCGCCTACTATGTAGATCTTGGGCTTTGCTGATTCAATGAATTTAAGTAGTTCCTCGTCATCCTGGGATAGTATCGTGGGTGTCTCTGCCATGCTGTCGCCACTTATAGCATGAACGTAAAAACATAAAAAGATTTGTAGGGAGCCTTTAAATTAGGAACTTGACATCTACATTTCATCACCTCGTCAAATACCAAACCTTCACATTTTGTATCGCATGAGATATGCGATTACACAGGAAAACACGTGTATTTTGACCTTTTTGAGACCAAAGAACCTATTGGACTCAAGACC
>DATJMH010000015.1:0-25818 GCA_035508815.1 Saccharimonadales bacterium (SeqCode) | reverse complement strand
CTCCTGCGGAAAAGGCAGGATTGATAGAATACCACTGTGAAAACTCCGAAAAGGCAAGGTGGAGGGATCTTATAAGAAGGGCATCTGAAATAGGTCCCTTTCATTTGACGTTAGTCATCAATCGTATTGTGGGACGGAGCCCCAATATACAAGTTCAGAAACCTTTATATACCATATCATATGATAATATATGAGATAGTATGACTATCCTTCATACTGGGAAGGCCGTGGTGACATAATATGAACACTATTCAATCAACAAGGCCTCAAAGGCAAGAAAAGATCTGGGTCCCCTACGTATTGCCAGTTTCCTTCCGAATGAAAACTCTCCAGGCTGCCTTCAGAGAACTTAACGAATTAGTCAGACTGGTAGCGAATCCTGCCTACAATCACAAAATTAAGGATTCGATAGCAGACCTTGCCGATCTGGCTAGGGCCATAAGGACAGACCTTCAGGAGCCTCCAAAACACGTAATCTGCCTTGAGGATAACCTGACCCGCTTTATCTCCAAGATGTTTCCAAATACCACGATACACCACCTTGATCTCTCTAGGGAGCGCAACATGCTAAATCCAGAAATGGCAGCCATCAGGATTTCAGTAATAAACGGCAAAGTTGATAAGATAAGAAGAAAGATAGGATTAGAAACCAGAGTTGGGATATTTGATACTGTCTGTTTAACCGGAGGCACCTTCATCGAAACAGTAAATCTCCTAAGAATAAAAGAACCCGTCTTCATAACAATCGGCGTGACTAACGAAGGTCTGGAGAAACTGGAGAGGCAGGGACCCGTCGTGTACGGTTTCATAACCCCGACACAAGACATATATCCAGCCCATAAACTTCTCCGGCCTGTGCACACTCGAGACGGAAGGGAGATACCTGCCTATGTGTTTCTTGAGTCATTCATGCCGGTTCTAAAAGGCGAGCAATCATTACATGACTATTTTCAGCAACATAACATAGACCAAGTCATGAGGAATCCGAATCTGTTCCTCAACGCATGGAAGGGAGGGCTTATGAGCGATTGCATTGATCCGGCAAGGATTGTAGCAAACGCAGACGCGGTTATCAGCAGAGTAAAGGGGCTAATTAACCTCCAAAGGAGGACCATAGGGACTCCTACACGGGTTCCTGATGGAGTTGCAAGCTCCATAATAACCGACATAAGCGCGATACTTCGAAAGGCAGAACCCTCGGAATTGGTCGGGCCAGTGGCAATCTGATTATTCCGTGCAGCGCACCTTTCAACAGTAAGGATGTAAACAAGTAGATCTAATGGTAACAACACAACATCGGAATGGCCAGACAATCAAGACCCATCTAGTTGAACCAAGATCTGTTATCTTGCACGATAAGAAAAAGGGCTGCGACATAGAATTCACCATTTTGGATTATGAGGGAGTTGTGGGACCTAGCAGCATGACACTCGCCAGGGGTAAACTAATGATGGACAGGCGCTTAGAGTTCCTGTCCAACAAAACTGGCGTGCCAATGTCAGACATAAAGGGGTTTTCAAAGGAACTTCTAGATGCTTACAATACTGATTCCATAGGGTATGCACTACAAATGAAATATGGCATTCCTGTAAGCGAGTTCATAGCTTACGTATTTGAACCAGAAATTCCCAGGATAAGAAAGGAAATAGAGACTATGAGGGATCCGGCTCAGATAGCCTTGATCGCCAGCCTTAAGACTGAACTTGCAATACTTTCAAATACCGCCACGATTTACGTCCAAACTGGTCTTGAAGCACAAGGGCTGGCTACGTACTTCAAATACGTAATTGGCATGGAGAGCCTGGCCACAGCGGGCTTCAGTAAGCCACAGTTAGGTGCATACACAGAAATACTCAGAATCATTAAGGGCACGGCAGACAAAGCCCTTTATGCAGATGACAACCCAAAAAACCTTGTCATGCCTAAAAGGCTCGGAATGACAACAGTGTATATCGGTGAGCAAAATGTCGAAAAGTACGACGCCACTATAGATTATAAGTTCCCTAGTCTTAACGAGGCAGTCAATGCTCTCAGGTCTTAACGCATACGGAAAAGAATAGCCTTTTAAATCAAAAAAGAATCAAATAAAAATGGTAATATGGTAATAGGACTAAGAACTGCAGGAACTGTTCAGTTTGATAGGATTGAGACAACTAGAGGAGTACTGCGCATAGCAGAAACAGCAGCAAATTATACGCAATCTATGGGACTTCTCAGGGAAAGACACATAGAGCCACTTACTTACAAGCAAGCCCTGCTCATATTTGACGAAAACCCCCACTTGAAAGAACGGTTGCGGGGAAAGGGATTCTGGCTTAAGGGAGAAGGCCTTGAAGTGTCGGGGTACCACACGTTTGATGAGGACGGCACCCTTGTTAAGATAATGGGAAATGAGCTAACAAAACCCCCACTTGAGCGAACCGTTTATACTTATCCAGGAAACGGTCCGCACTACATGGGCATATCGTATGGCGACGGCCTGGGCGGTGGAAGATTCGGCCTTACTGCTAACAGAAATCCCAAGACTAATGCACTAGCGGTCGTAGGCCTTGAACTCGCAGCCTGAACGTAGTAGCGCATTAGCCGCAAATATCTAGATATTCACTTCTGAAGAGCCATCTTCATCATTGCGATAAGATTTATAGAGTACAATAAGCCAAGTGTATCTCATGGCAGAACTACGCTCCATAAAGATAAGGAAGGTTCTAGATTCAAGGGGGAATCCCACGGTTGAGGTTGAGGTCTTCTCCGAAAAGGGAGCGACGGGGAGGGCCATCGCGCCGGGAGGCGCCAGCAAGGGTGCGTTCGAAGTCAAGGACTATCCGAAAGAGGGAATAGACAGCGGAATACAGAAGTTCAGGGACAGGCAAATCCCGAGACTTCTCGGCAGCGACCTCCTGGACCAAAGCGGCATAGACGCCCTTCTGCACGAACTCGACGGGAGCGAGGATTTCTCCTCCATGGGCGGCAACATTGCGATAGCCACCTCGCTCGCCGCCGCCAAGGCGGCCGCAAGGTCAGAGGGAATGGAGCTTTACAGGAGGCTTGCAAAGAAAAACAAAGCAGTAATGCCGTATCCCATCGGGAACATAATAGGCGGGGGGAAGCACGCGGCAAACGGGACGACCATGCAGGAATTCCTCTCGGTCTCATTCGGCAAAAGCTACTCCGATTCCGCATTTGCAAACGTTGCGGTTCACAAAAGAACCGGGGAGATGCTCAGGAAGCGCTTTCCAACATATCCCATAGGCCTCGGTGACGAGAAAGCCTGGGTAGCAGCGCTTGACGACATGGAGGCAGCGGAGATGCTCAACGACGCGATAACCTACACTGCAGAGAGGCTTAAGATGAAAATAGGGCCAGCGATAGACCTTGCCGCATCGGAGTTCTACGATGGTGGGTTTTACAATTACAAGAAAAGGAAGTTAGACAGGGATGCGCAGATAGACTTCATCTCTGGGATGGCTGAGAAGTTCTCCATAAAGATACTCGAAGACCCCCTGGAGGAGAACGACTTCGAGGGATTCGCCGAGCTCACGAGGAGGATCGGCAAAAAGACCATAATCGTCGGCGACGACCTTTTCGTGACCAACAGGGAGAGGCTGGAAAGGGGCATAAGGCTGAAGGCAGCGAACGGCATCCTGATAAAACCGAACCAGATAGGCACCCTGACCGACATGATAGAGACTGTCGAGCTTGCGAAGAGGAGCAATTACGAGACGGTCATCTCCCACAGGAGCGGCGAGACCGAGGATGCCACCATAGCGCAGCTTGCCGCGGGCCTGGGGATAAGGTACATAAAATCAGGGACGATAGGCGGCGAGCGCACGGCGAAGCACAACGAACTGATCAGGATAGAGGAGGCGGAAAGCGCATAGCTCAGACGTCGTACCTGTATACCCTTCCCGGGACATGCTCGAAAGAGCACATCTCCTCAACGCTGATCCCCTCGAAGTATCTTCTTATGGGCCTCAGCGAGTTGCCATGCACCGAGATGAAAACCACGTCGTCCTTCTTCAGCTTCGGTATCATCTCGTCCAGGAATGAGACCACCCTCTTCTCGACGTCCTTTATGCTCTCGCCCCCCGGCGGAGGGACGTCGTAGGACCTGTGCCAGAGCGGATACTCCTTTGGGTACTTCCTCTCGGTCTCTGCCTTGCTCCTGCCGTTCAGCTCCCCGTAGTTCCTCTCCTTTATCCTCGGGTCTATTATCACGGGAACCCTGTCCTTCTCGGTCCCCAGTATTATATACAGGGTGTGCTGGGCCCTCTTGAGGTCGGAGGTATAGGCCTTGGTCGGCTTTTCTCCCCGGAGCTGCCTGGCGACATCCTCACACTCCCTAATGCCATCCTCAGTCAGCTCGGAGTCGTGCCACCCGGTGAATATCCTATTCCTGTTGTATGCCGTCTGACCATGCCTGAAGACGAAGAGCTTTGCCATCCAATACTACCAAATCAAACCTGCGCAGCCTGGCTGACTGCCGCCCTGCTCTGCGCGCCTTCCTGGAGGGCCACTCGCGCCGCGGCAAGCCTTGCGACCGGTATCCGGAAAGGCGAGGCAGACACGTAGCTGAGTCCGGCCCTGTGGCAGAAATATATTGAGCGCGGGTCTCCGCCGTGCTCGCCGCATATGCCCACCTCGAGCTCGGGCCTGGTCTTCCTTCCGGCCTTCACCCCGGATCTTATCAGCTCGCCGACTCCCTTCTCGTCTATAGTCTCGAACGGGTTGTCAGACAGGACCCCGGTTTCCAGGTAGAACGGAAGGAACTTCGCCTCCGCGTCCTCCCTGCTGAAGCTGAAGGTAGCCTGGGTGAGGTCGTTAGTGCCGAACGAGAAGAACTCTGCGTATTTAGCTATCTCGTCGGCATCGAGAGCGGCCCTGACGGTCTCTATCATGGTGCCTAGCTTGATGTCCAGCTTCACCCCGTCCTTCTTCTCCGTCTCGAGCCTTATCCTCTCGAACTGCTCCCTCAGGAGCCTGACCTCCTGGTAGTTTGCCACCTGTGGGACCATTATCTTAGGCCTTGCATCCTTCCCCTCCTTGATTAGCTCGGACGCGGCCTCCATCACGGCCCTTATCTGCATCTCGTAGATCTCCGGGTTGGTCAGTCCCAGCCTGATCCCCCTGTGCCCCAGCATCGGGTTTGCCTCCGAAAGCTGGTTGGCCTTCTCGAGGATGCCCTTCGCAGCCTCGAGTTTCCTTCCTTCCCCACCCTCCTTAAGCGCATTGATGCGCCCAAGCATGTCTTCCTGCCTAGGCAGGAACTCGTGGAGCGGAGGGTCCAGGAGCCGAATGACAACCGGCAGACCTTCCATCTCCTTGAGTATGCTCTTGAAATCCTCCTTCTGCAGAGGCATGAGCCTCTCCAACCATGACCTCCTCTCTTCCTCTGTAGCGGCCATTATCATCGAGACCACCAGCGGAAGCTTCTCCTCTGCGTTGAACATCCTCTCCGTCCTCACCAGGCCTATGCCCTGGGCTCCCATCTTCCTTGCGTTCCTGGCTGTCTCGGCGGTGTCCGCGTTGGCCCACACCCCAAGCCTCTTGACCCCGTCAGCCCAGGAGAGCAGCTCGAAGACCTGCTCGTTCAGCTCAGCATCGAGCAGCGGTACCTCTCCGGAATAAACATTGCCGGTTGAGCCGTCTATGGTTATCATCTCGCCCTCCCCCAGGCTGAACTCGCCGAAATTCAGCCTGCGCGGCTCCCTTGATATCGAAAGCGCAGAGCATCCCACAATGCAGGGCTTCCCTATCCCCCTAGCGACGACAGCGGCATGCGAGGTCTTCCCTCCCCTGCTTGTCAGGACTCCAACTGCCGCGAAGAAGCCATGGACGTCCTCGGGCTTGGTCTCCTCCCGCACCAATATGACCTTCTCTCCCTGCTTGGCCCTCTCGACCGCCGTGTCCGCATCGAATACTATCCTGCCTGTCGCGGCTCCCGGCGCAGCAGGCACTCCAACTACAATGGGGGTCTCCTTGACCTTCGGGTCTATGTGCGGGTGCATCAGCTGCTCAAGCTGCTCCGGCGTGATGCGCATGAGCGCCTCCTCCTTCGAGATTACCTTGTCATTGACCATCTCCACCGCAACCCTTATGGTGGCCATCGGCGCCATCTTCGCGGCGCGCGTCTGCAGCAGGTAGAGCTTGCCCTTCTCAATCGTGAATTCTATGTCCTGCGCCTCCCTGTAATGCGCCTCCAGCCTCTTCGAGCACTCCTCCAGCTGGTTGTAGGCCTCGGGAAGCTCGACCTTCATCTCTGCAATATACCTGGGCGTCCTTATGCCGGCTACCACGTCCTCTCCCTGCGCATTGGTCAGGTAGTCCCCGTACAGCCTGTGGTTCCCGGTTGCGGGATTCCGCGTGAATACCACTCCTGTCGCGCTGTCGTTCCCCATGTTCCCGAATATCATCGCGACTATGGTGACCGCCGTGCCTCTTGCGACATCGGGGCCTATCCTGTACTGCCTCCTGTATTCCTTGGCCCTCTTGCCGTTCCAGCTCCTGAAAATGGCCTCTATCGCCAGCTCCAGCTGCTTCACCGGCTCCTGGGGGAGCGGCGTGCCGTTCTTCTCGAGCAGCGCCTTGTACAGCTCGGCAACCCTCTTCATCGAGTCAGAGCTGAGCCCGCTGTCCTGCGAGACCCCGCTTCTCCATTTCTCATCGTCAAGTATGTTCGAGAACTCCGAGTCGTCCGCCCCGAGGACTATCTTGCCGAAGAGCTGTATGAAACGCCTGTAAGTATCATAGGCAAACCTCCTGTCGTTCGTGAGCTTCGCCAGGCCCTCCACCGCGGCGTCGTTGAGCCCGAGGTTCAGGATGGTATCCATCATTCCCGGCATCGAGACCGCGGCGCCGGACCTCACCGAGACCAGAAGGGGCCTCTCCCGGTCCCCGAACCTTTTGCCCGTCTTGGCCTCTATGGACTTCACCGACTGCAGAACCGAGTCCATGAGCCCCGGAGGCAGCCTCTCGTCGTTTTTGTAGAACTCCTCGCAAACATCTGTGCTTATCACAAAGCCCGGTGGGACCGGAAGGCCCAGCGAAGTCATCTGGCAGAGCCCGGCGCCCTTTCCCCCCAGGAGCCTCCTATCGGAGAAACCCTCGTCAAAAGAGTACAGCCATTTCCGCTTGCCGTTTTCCAAAGGCATAAAACCACAAATCCGATCAACAGTCCTGCGCCCGGCCCAACCGGCCATAAGCACTTATCATATAATTTCATATATTATCATACTATTACTATATAAAGGTTTCCGTGCAAAGTATAACATCATGCGCAGGCGCGCCTGATAGGTAATTCCGCATGATAAAAGTCGGAGTGAATGGATACGGTGTCATAGGGAGGAGGGTCGCCTATGCGGTCTCACTGCAGGACGACATGGAGCTATCCGGGATAGCGAAGCGCGAGCCGGACTACAAGGCCAGGACCGCGGCAAGGAACGGCTTCAACATCTACTCGGACAACCGCGACGAGTTCAAGGCGAGGGGCATCCAACTGAAGGGATCCGTCGAGGAGCTCCTCTCCGATTCCGACATAATCGTGGACTGCACGCCTGAAGGCGTGGGCAGCGAGAACAAGAAGCTGTACGAGAAGGCGGGCTGCAGGGCGATCTGGCAGGGAGGCGAGGAGCACGAGCTGACATCGCTTTCGTTCAACGCCTATGCCAACTACTCGAACTCGCTGGATGCGAGATTCTCAAGGGTGGTATCGTGCAACACCACCGGCCTGGTAAGAAGCCTCTTTCCGCTCACCGAGATAGGGATTGAGCATGTGAATGGGGTGCTGATAAGGAGGGCCGCGGACCCGTCTGAGACCAAGAAGGGGCCGATCAACGCGCTCGAGCCAGACACCAGCATGCCGTCCCACCACGCCGAGGATGTCAGGACGATAATGCCTGACTTGAAGATAGACACCGTCGCTATAAAGGCATCGACCACGCTGATGCACCTCCAGTACCTCGAGGTGGAACTCGCAAGGGAGAGCAGCAAGGATGAGGTCCTGAAGGTCTGGGGCAAGTACAACAGGCTTGCTCTCGTGTCCTCCGCAGATGGTATTAAGAACACGGCGCACGTAATGGATTATGCAAAGGACATGCGGAGGGGCGGAGGCGACATGTACGAGATCGCGATCTGGAACGAGATAGGCGTGAAGGGCAGCAGACTGTCGTACTTCCAGGCCGTCCATCAGGAGTCCGACGTGGTTCCCGAGAACATAGACGCGATAAGGGCCATGTGCGGGATCGAGAAGGAAGGCTCCGCGTCGATCAAGAAGACAGATTCAAGCTTAAAAATAGGTGTATAGATGAAACTAACATTGACGGCGATAAAGGCGGACATAGGTTCCATAGGCGGGCATACCCGTCCAAGCGACGAGGTATTCGAGAATGTGAGGGCCTTCATAGAAAAGGGCAAGAAGGCCGCAGGAATCATAGACTACTACATCGGCTACACCGGAGACGACATACACATACTGATGTCCCACCAGGGCGGCGTGGAGAACAAGAATGTCCACAAGCTTGCCTGGGACGCCTTCAAGTCCGGCACTGAGGTTGCAAAGTCCCAGGGCCTGTACGGCGCCGGCCAGGACCTTCTAAAGGACTCCTTCTCGGGCAACGTCAAGGGTCTGGGCCCGGGAGTCGCGGAGCTAGAGTTCGAGGAGAGGCCGAACGAGGCATTCGTCCTATTTACCATGGACAAGACAGAGCCGGGGGCATTCAACTTTCCCCTTTACAAGCTGTTCTGCGAACCAACGGCGAACACCGGACTCATCCTGAACCCGACGCTATCCAAGGGCGTCAAGATAACCGTAATGGACGTGATGGAGAACAAGAAGGCCGAGTTCGAGACGCCCAAGGACAATTTCGTTCTGGCTGCGGTGCTGATGTATCCGGGAAGGTACGTGGTAGACACGATAAAGAACAGCGAAGGGCCTATCCTCTCGGCAACTACGGACAGGCTGCACAACGTCGCAGGCACTTATGTAGGGAAGGACGATCCCGCCGCAATAATGAGATTGCAGAAGCACTTCCCCGCAACAGAAGAGGCATGCTCCGTATTCAAGACTGCGCACTACGTGGCAGGGGACACCAGGGGGAGCCACCACATGCCGCTGATGCCCGTCAAGGTAAGGACCCCGGCAAGCAGCAACTTCTGCATACCTATAGTGAGCGCGGTGCTGTTCAGCGTCCACGAGGGGAAATTCACTGCGCACCACGACGCCTTCGAGGGTCCGGACTGGGACTTCTACAGGACCAGGGCGATGAAGAAGGTCGAGTTCATGCGCGAGCAGGGGTTCGTCCATCCGGCCACGCTGATACCCGAGGAGCTCGAGTACAACAAGGGCTACGAGGCCATGATGTCCGAGGCAAGGAAGAAATTCGTGTGATTCAACGCTAGACAAGATCTCAAGGTATTTTGTAAGCAGCGAGCTTGGCAGGGTGAAGGGAGTCGGCCTCGTCAGGATGGACATCAACGTGCCTGTCAAGAACGGGAAGATCGATGTCGAGAACCTAAGGCTCAGGGAGTGCGCGAAAACCATAGAGACGTATTCCAGGAACGGCATAATCCCCGTAATAATTAGCCATCAGGGCAGGAAAGGCGACGACGACTACCTTGAGAGCATGGAGCAGCATGCGTCCGCCCTCAACTCGCTCGGGAGCTCGGTGAATTTCCTGTACTCCGACTCGCTGGCAGACGACGCAACGAAGGCAAGGGTCGCGTCCCTAAAGGCCGGAGACGCCCTCCTTCTGAAAAACCTGAGAAGCGACCCGGACGAAAAGGCCAGGTTCGAAAGCGCTCTGCAGGCGCGGGACTGCAACCTGGTGAAGAAACTCTCGCCAACGGCAAAGTTCTTCATAAACGACGCAGCGGGCAACATGCACAGGCCTGACACCTCCCAGATAGGCTTCAAGGACGTACTCCCGTCCTACATAGGAATCCTGATGGAGAAGGAGCTAAGGACACTCGACATCATGAGGAAGGAGATGGACAGCGGCAAAAAGACCATCCTGATATTCGGCGGCAAGAAGTGGGAGAAGCTCGACTACATATACAAGATGGCCAGAAGGGAGAACGTCCGCGTGCTCTGCGGCGGCATACCCGGGCAGTCGGTTGCCTACGTGAGGAACAAACCCATGTTCAACAAGGAGAACGAGGACTTCCTCCTCAAGACCGGGACACTCGAGACTGCAGAGAGGCTTTCAACCGAGTTCGGCGAAAGGATAGTACCACCGACCGACTTCAGGCTCGATGGGATGGAGAATGTAGGCATAAGAGGCCTAAAAGAAAGCGGCAAGTCCATAATGGACATAGGCGACGAAACACTCGACTCATTCCGCAAGGAAATGGAGGGCGCGGACATGATAATCTATGCCGGCCCAGTGGGCAGATACGAATACGGTTATAACCAGACCTCGAAACTGATCGACAAGATGGCCGGGAAGGCCTCGAACTGCTACGCCTTGGGTGGAAACTCGGCAGACTCAATACGTTACTACGGGATGGAGGACAGATACCTCGCCTCAGGTGGCAAGATCCTGACGAGCGGCGGGTCTGGCCTTGCGTTCCTATCCGGCTCAGAGCTGCCCGCCCTAGAAGTGTTCATGCAGTGACACCCTCCCGTCGCCAGGACGCGTGTGATCTGCGCCAGATCCTCCAATATCAAACGGCATGGCGCGCAGTTCCAGCCGAACCTGGGATAAATCTAAATATCTGACTCTTACATGTGGTAATAGCTATGCGCCTAATCGCCAGGCAATACCCTCATTTGTCTGCATAGGGTGGCCAAAACCAGACGCACAACAAAGACAACGGAAGAAACAAGGCATATATCATGGCAACCAAAATCAGTCCGCCCCCAGAGAACGGGAGGAGAGCGCTGGCAGTCATAGAGATCTCGGGTCTCGTGCGTCCATCCCCAAGCGGGACATCTTCGGCAGAACGCAAGTCCCTGATAGAGGCCCTAAGGCAGCTGAACGGAATCCCATTTGCAGCAGTGGCCAAACCAGACCACGGCTTCACTCCCAGTTTCAGCAGGGACTGCGAGAGCATCTCTTCAGCAGCCAGGCAAGTAGGCATAGCAGACTTCCTAATAGTCACAGTGCGGCAGCCCATAGACGCGGCAGTCTCCAGGTTCAGGCTTGCCCCAGAGACGACAAAGCTCATTGCCGTAGGGGGCTGGGGCCTCCTGGCAGCCGCAGAGTCCTATTACAACAGAATCATGGCGAAGGCGGGCGCTTCACAACTCAACCAGCTGACCAAGATCCTGTTTTCCCAATCTGCAGCAAGCGGAACGGACGGCGTGGTCCATGACTTCACGGCAGACAGCCTGTACCACGCGCTAGGGATAGTCGCAAGGGAGGCTGAAAGGTACCTGCCTAAACCCCTCTCCTTATGATGACCACGAATTTTATTCGTGGGAGGATGTCACAGGCAAGGTTAGGCATTTAAGCTATCATGTCCTAAACAATGCGAGCAGCGGATACTATGGAAAAGTTCGACATACTCTGTCTAGGGGAGCTTGCTATAGACTACATAAGCAACACGGACCTCATAACCGACAATCCATCGTCTGTGATCCTCAAGTCCCTCGAGAAGTTCTACGGCGGGATGGGGGGCAACTTTTCAGTGGCAGCGAGCCTCTTCAGATCCGACGTCACTGTGGTGGGCTATCTCGAGAACGATTCCGAGGGAAGGGACTACAAGAGCTATCTCTCGTCGAAAGGAGTGGACCTTTCCAACGTGCTGGAGAGCAAATGGGCCTCCCATGCGAGGTGCTTCATATTCAACCAGAAGGAGAAGACGAGGATATTCTTCTATTCCGGGGCGCTTGCCGAGGAGCCAAGGAGATACATCAGACACGCAAGCGCGCTGGTAAACAAGATCGCCTCCAGCGCTGTCTACTGCGGTTCTATGAACCAGGAACTAAACAACTTCTACCTTGCTGAATCAAGGGCCGGAATAAAGGCCTTCGCCCCTGCCCACAACACCTACCTGATATCGAAGGCCGATTTCAAGGACTGCCTGGAAAGAACCGACGTACTGTTCCTCAACTCCCACGAATCGGAGATCATAGAGCGGATGTTCGGCATGGGCCCTTCCCAAATCGCCAAGAAATTCAATGTAGGCGTATTGATAAAGACCCTCGGGAAGAAAGGCAGCCAGATCATAGTTGACGGAAGGACGAACATCATACCTCCATGCAAGGCCTCACGGGAACTTGACCACAACGGAGCCGGAGACGCCTTCGCCGGAGGGTTCCTCGCTAACTACGTCAAGACCAGGGACCCGATATACTCGGCAAAGATGGCCTCCTCAATCGCATCCTTCGTAGTGGAGGAGGTCGGGTGCCAGACGGGCATACCCGTCGTGGAGAAGGTGATCGACAGGGCCAGGCGGACCTACGGGGCCTCCGCTGAATCCCGTCAAAAAGCGAACCGGAAGCCATCGTTTATATAATGACGGGCGTCACCATGATAACCTCAAAACAAGCAGGCGCACTTGTGGTAGTAGCATGATAACTTTCTCAAAAAGGAGCGAGTACGTAAAGAACCCGATCCTGGAGCTCAATCCAATCAGCGACGCATTGAGGAAGAAGGGCGTCAAAGTGATAAAGATAAACAGGGGGGACCCGCCCATCTACTTCAAGACGCCCAAGTACATAATAGACGCCTACATCGAGGCGCTGAAGGACAATGAAACCGCATACTCGCTTCCGGGGGCGGCGAACACAGAGCTCGTCAATGCGGTCATCGGCAGGTACAAGCGGATGTACAACGTCAGCCTGGAGGAGGAGGACGTCATAAACACGGCAGGAGTGACCGAGGCGCTCATCTTCCTAAACCACTCCCTCATGGAAAGGGGCGACAGCGCAGTCATGTTCAAGCCCTACTATCCCCAGTACATACCAAGGCTGATGTCCGAGGGCGGCAGAGCCATATACGGCAACCAGGACATGGACCGGGGATGGGACGTGGACACGGAGGACCTTTCCAGCAGGCTAAAACAGATGAAGAAATCAGGCAAGATCAGGCGAGTAAAGTACATGATAATAACGAACCCCGGGAACCCTACCGGAAAGGTGCTGGAACGAAGAACCTTGAAGAAGATCGCGGACCTTGCTAACGAGTACAAAATACTCCTGGTCAGCGACGAGATATACGACGAGATAATGCTTCACGGCGCAAAATTCACGAGCATGGCCCAGGTGGCGAACGGCATACCGCACCTGGTATTCAACGGCGGCTCAAAGAACCTGGACTCGACAGGCTTCAGGATCGGGTTCGTGGTGATCCCCAGCGACGACAAGGACTCGGAGGCCATCAAGAAGAAGTTTTACGACTACGCGCTTACGCGGCTCTCGCTTAACACGCCTGCCCAGCATGCCATAGCTGTGGGGATGAACAATGTCAAGGAGCACAAGAAGGCGATAACGCAGATGGTCAAGGCTATAGAGAGCAGGGTGGAGACGGTCCTAGGGCTGCTTGACGAGAACCCGCTCATCAGCGTGGTCAGGCCCAGGAGCACTTTCTATGTCTTTCCCAGGATAGACCTATCGGGCCTTGATTTCAAGAACGGCGACGAGTTCGTCAGGGCGGCGCTCATGGAGGAAGGAGTCCAGCTGACCCGGGGCTCGGCATTCGGCACCCCGTCCAATTTCAGGATAGTCGCACTGCCTCCTGAGGAGACACTCGCGCTCGCGGTCAACAAGATAAACGAGATGTGCAGAAGGCACAGAAAGGGATGACCAAGTCACTCGATCTTCTCGAAAAGATGCCCTCCCTTTGAGATCTTTCCGGCAAACTTCTCCCTGAAACTGCAGTCCCCGATGCTTTTTATCTCGGTGCCAAGCATCTCCGATATCTTTCCGGAAGCCTCCGGTATGAATGGATAGAGCAGGATCGAGGATATCCTTATCCCTTCCAGAAGGTTGTACAGCACTCCTTCAAGCTCCGCCCCCTTCAGCTTCCAGGGCTCTGTCTTGTTGACGTAGGCGTTGCAGCTCCTGACGAACTCCATTGTCTTGTCGAGAGCCTCGTGGAGCTCAAACCTCTCGAACCTCTTCCTTATCTCCTCCAGTGCAAGCCCCTCCTCCAACTCCTTCCTTCCGGAGAACTCGCTCTTGCCGGCCTTCTCTGCAAGCGTCAAGACCCTGTTAACAAGGTTGCCAAGCGCCCCGAGGAGCTCCTTGTTGTACCTGTCCTTCAGTCCCTCCTCGGTGAAATCGCTGTCGTTGAAGTTTGGCGAGTCGCGTATGAAATAGTACCGTAGCCCGTCTGCCGTATACTTATCGATCATATTTGTCGGATTCACTGAGTTGCCTAGGGATTTGCTCATCTTCTCCCCGTTCACGGTGAAGTAACCGTGCACGAAAAGAAGCCTCGGCAGCCCTATCTTTGCGGAAAGCAGCACCGCAGGCCAGTAGACCGCATGAAAACGTATTATCCCCTTTCCTATGACATGGACATCGGCAGGCCACCACCTCGCGAACTCCTTCCCATCCCTTCCGTATCCCACAGCGGTCATGTATACGGAGAGGGCGTCAAGCCAGACATACATAATCTGCGAAGGGTCGTTCGGAACCGGGACTCCCCATCCGTGAGCCCTCTTCTCTGATCTGGAGATGCTGAAATCCTCGAGGCCGGTCCTTATGAAGCTCAATATCTCGTTCTTCCTTGTCTCCGGAAGGATGACCAGCCTTCCCGACTCTACCAGGGACTCAAGCTCGTTCTGGTACTTGGATAGCCTGAAAAAGTAGTTCTCCTCCTCGACCCTCTCGGGCTTGGTGTGGTGCTCGGGGCACTTCCCCTCGACAAGCTCGCTCTCCGTGTAGAAGGCCTCGCACCCGACGCAGTACAGGCCGCTGTACTTCTTCTTGTATATGTCCCCGTTCCTCTCGCAGAGCTTCCAGAGCTCCTCAACCCCGGGCCAGTGCTCCTCCTTAGCCGAGGACCTCAGGAAGGCGCCGTACGAGAGCCCTATCTTGTCCGCAAGCTCCTTGAAGAGCGCGGCGTTCCTTGCGCACAGCTCCGCTGTGGGTATGCCCAGCTTCTCGGCGGCCTGGACGTTCTTCAGGCTGTTCTCGTCGGCGCCTGTGGCAACCATCACCTCGTCTCCGAGCAGGCGGCGATACCTGGCTATGACGTCGGTCTGGACGAACTCCAGCGCATGGCCGATGTGCGGCGGGGCGTTGACGTACGGTATGGCTGTTGTTATGTAGAATTTAGCCATGAAAATCACCTGAAACTGCCACTAATCTATTTTTCATGCATCCTTTTTATGCCTTTAGAAGCTATATCCTTTTCCTACGGGAGGGAAAGTAATGGACGAGATAGCTACTGCAGAGCTTAGCGACAAATTCCTAGAGTTCTTCAATGCCTATTACATAGACAGGATAAATGGAATGTACATAGGCTACCCCAAGGAGAGGAGCCTGCTGGCCGACATGAAGGACCTCGAGAAGTTCGACAGCGAGCTGGCGGAGGAGATGATCAACAACCCTGACAACGTCCTTCCCGCTGCCAACGCAGCGCTTGCGAAGCTCAACCCGAACCCGGAAGCCAAGGAACCGGTCTATGCGCGCTTCTACGGCCTTGAGGGAGCGCCGCTCATACAGGACGTGGGATCCGAGTTCATAGGCAAGATGCTCACCCTCGACTCGCTCGCGGTCAAGAGGTCCGAGATAACCCCGAGGGTAAGCATAGGCGTATTCAGGTGCACCTTCTGCGGCACCATCCTAAAGCTCAAGATAGACCGCGACACGGTCATAGACCTCTGCCCGCAGTGCAAGCGCAGGTCGCTCAAGCAGGACAACGCCGAGTCCCATTTCACAAACCTCCAGAAGATAGCCGTCCAGGACCCGCTGGAGAGGCTGAAGGGCAGCACGCCGACCTGGCAGCTCGAGGTCTGGCTGGAGGACGACCTCGTAAACACCGTCATCCCGGGAGACAGGATAGAGATAACCGGCATACTCCGCATAAAGCCCAGGAGGACCGCGCGCGGAAAGGAGGACAAGCTCCTCTACACGATGCTCTTCGACGCGATCTCCATACAGCACAAGCAGAAGGAGTTCGCCGAGCTGGAGATCTCGCAGGAAGAGGAGGAGACCATAAAGCAGCTGGGCAAGGACTCCTATGTATTCGACAAGATAGCAAAGTCGATAGCACCGTCGATATTCGGCTACGACGAGATCAAGAAGGCGCTCGCCCTCGCGCTCTTCGGAGGCACGCCCGACAAGAAGCTTATAGACGGCGCCAAGATAAGAGGAGACATCCACATGCTCCTCATAGGCGACCCTGGTTCTGCAAAGACGAGACTGCTTCAGGCTGTGACGTCAATAGTGCCGAAGGGCATATACGTAAGCGGAAAATCGACCACCTCTGCAGGGCTCACTGCTGCTGCAGAGAAAGACGAGTTCTCTGAGGGCGGATGGACGCTAAAAGCCGGGGCGCTAGTTCTGGGGTCTGGAGGGGCCGTCTGTGTGACGGAAGACACGGAGCTTTATAACGGCAACTCTCTTCTTCCTGTTCGCGAACTCTGGGAGAAATACCCGAAGGAGGCACAGCCCACAAAGTCGGGAGGAGAGAGAAAGGACATACTGTTTCCCGTTACCTTCTACGACACCAGGCTTCGCAAGGACATGCAGCAACATGCGCACGCGATAATAAGGAGGAAATACCAGGGAGAAATAATAAAGCTAACTTTCGCTTCCGGCCTGACACTCAAAATTACTCCAGAACATCTTCTTAAGAGACTAACCAACGTCAAAAATCTATGGATAAAAGCGAAAGACGTCAGAGAAGGGGAATTCCTCAGGTCCCCAGTTCAGATCTTCAGCCCCACGATGACACTGCAACTCGATCCCAAGGAGAGCTACGTAATCGGTTGCATTTATGGCGACGGATGGATAGACAAGAGTAGCATAACCCTATCACAGTCCAGGAAGAACGGCGACATAATAGACAATGTGTTGTCCTCAATGCCATCGATGTTCTCTGTATATGCACACGAAGACAGGGAGAGAACCCTAGGCAAATACGTGCTCATCGAAAGACAGAGCTACCTTTATACTGGAAACAAGGAGCTGTTCCTAAAATGCAACATGCTTCTCAGGAACCCCTCCACCGACAATCTCCTCATGCTCAGCGACCAAGCAGCATGGGCATTCCTGGCCGGCGTCTTCGATACCGACGGAGACTTAAACCACTACAAAGGCAGGATAATAGCAGCAAGGATTTATCCAACCAAATCCCCACATGAACTATCGGTGCTGCTTTACCTACTAAGACGATTTGGGATTTATGCGCGGATACATGGGCTCAAAAACTCGATTCCCACAATACAAATAACTGGGGGAGACATAACCACGTTTATAATGGGCATAAAAGACTACAGCGCGAAGATAAAAAGAGAGAAGACCGCAGAGATAAAGCACAAAAAAAACACCCAAAGAAGAGGGACAGAAAAGGTCATAAAAGTGGAAAGGCTTCCTTATGACGGTTATGTTTATGATCTCAGCGTGGGCAAATACCACAATTTCGAAGCATCGCTTGTCTACATACACAACTGCATTGACGAATTCGACAAGATAAGCGACGAGGACAAGTCCTCGCTGCTCGAGGCCATGGAGTCCCAGACCATCAGCATAGCCAAGGCGGGCATAGTCGCGCAGTTCAACACAAAGACCTCTATCCTCGCGGCTGCAAACCCCAAGTACGGGAGGTTCGACCCGAATTCATATCCTGCAGACCAGTTCGACATTCCCCCGACACTGCTCTCGAGGTTCGACCTCATATTCCCGATCAAGGACATACTCGACGAGGAGAAGGACAAGCAGATAGCGAAGCACATCCTGATGCAGCACAGCGCCGCAGGCGCGAAGATAGCCGAGGTATCCGAGTACGAGCAGGTGGAGGCCCCTCCGATCTCGCAGGAGCTGCTGAGGAAGTACGTCGCCTACGCAAAGAGGAACATAAGGCCGAGGCTCGACCCCGAGGCCACGAAGAAGATATCAGACTACTACGTCGAGCTTAGGAAGCTGGGCATAAAGTCCGGCGCGACGCCGATAACGCCAAGGCAGATAGAGGGGCTGATAAGGCTGGCGGAGGCCAGCGCCAAGGCGAGACTCTCAGAAATGATAGAGCAGAAGGACGCCGAACTGGGCATCTCGCTGTTCGAGTACATGCTGAACACGCTGGCGGTGGACCGCGGCGGAAGGAAGGACATAGACGCACTCCTGACAGGCATGCCCAGGGAGAAGGTCAACAGGATAAACACGATAATAGGCATAATAAAGAAGCTCCAGGACGACGCGCCTGACGGCGCGGCAAAGATAGTCAACATACTCGAGGAGGCGGAGAAGCAGGGGATGGACCGCGCTACCACAACAAGGTACATAAGCGAGCTCGAGAGGAGCGGTGACATCTTCAGCCCGAAGCCCGGCGTGATAAAGGTAGTCAGGAGGGACGACGAATAAACCGCGACGAGGGAATCCCCATCCAAGTTACCTATTTAACCTTTTGTGTCCTAATGAAATCATGTCAATAACTGGAGTCGTATCGGAATCGTTCGGCATAATAAAGAAAAACCCCATAGTGGTCCTTCCGTACTTCGCGTTCCTCATAGTCGCGGTAATAGGCGGCGTCCTGTTCGGGCTCAGCCTGGTCAGCCACCTTTCAAACAACGCCGCAATCGCAGCCCTGGCAAGCCAGACAACCATAACCAAGGCTATGCTCAGAGGCCTCGTCGGTCTTTTCCTCTCCGTCCTTCCTGCATTCTCGGTCTTCCTTGTAATCATCTCGATCGTGGCGCTCTTCTTCGTAGGAGCGTACATCAGCCTGGCAAAGCAGATATACGGCAAGAAGAAGCCGTCGCTGGGAGCGGCCTTCAGTGAATCTGCCTCAAGGTTCCCCAGCCTTCTCGGGGCGCTGATAATCTATACGGTCACGCTGGCCGTAATAGGGCTAATCCTTCTGGGCGCAGCGCTTCTCGTCTCGTTCTCCAACCTTGCCGCAATAGCCCTTCTGGCACTCATCGGCATAATACTTGCCATAATACTAGGCGTGCTCTTCTTCCAGGCCTACACCCTGGTTGTGATAGAGGGGAAGAGGGCGGTTGACGCTGTAAAGGCAAGCATAATGATAGGCAGGCAGCGCTTCTGGACAATAGTCGGGATAGGGATAGTGGTTGTGATACTGGCCTTCGCGACCGACATCCTGCGCATCATACCTCTCATAGGCTGGATACTCGGCTTCATAGGAAGCTCCATAATAGCCATAATGGAGTTCTTCATACCTCCGGTCTTCTACTACACCTACGTCAAGAAGGAAACCAAGGCAACTCCTGCGCCAAGCAAGAAGAGGAAGAGGAGGTAAGCCCGCCCGCACAGGCAGATCCTGCACAGCCCCGATCAGAATGGGGAATTACCCAGGAGCGCGTTCCTGAGTATCATGCTCGGCATGTCCATGTCACCGTATCTGCCCAGGAAGGAATCTATCCCCACAGCATTCAAGACGTCTATCGCAAGCCCGAGGCTCCTGCTCCCAAGCCTCGAATACACCGAGTTGGCGAGAGAGTGGAGCGCGGTGTCTATCCAATACTTCCTATTGTACGCGGCTTCGTAGTCACTCAAAGCGGATCCGCCATCAATGTGCCTCTTTATGGTCCCTGCGGCCATGATTGCGGCGTTGCCTCCGAAGATTATCCCGCCGCCTGTTGACGGCTTCACCTGCCCCGCGGCGTCTCCCACGAGCAATACGCGCCTCTTTTCATCAACAATCCTCCTTCTAAGGCCCATGGGTATTATGCTAGCGCCCTCGGTCACCATCTTGGAGCTTCCGAGTATCCCTGAGACATAGGGGCCGGATACAAAGGCCTTGAACGCGCTCTTTGCGTTGCCGTTGCGGGAGTCCAGGCCGATCCCGACCTCCAGGAGGTCCTTTGAGTTAGGCGAGAACCAGCCGAAAAGCCCCCTTGAAACCCTGTTATCGAAGAAGAGATCCACAAGCCCCGGATCCTCGGGCGCGAGCTCAAACTCGGCCTTGTAGGTTATCACGTAGTTTCTTATCCCGCCCATCCCGAAGTGCCTGGCAACCTCCGACACCGCGCCGTCCGCTCCCACTATTATGCCGGATCCCGACAGCTCCTCAAGCCTCTGGCCGTTTATCCTCTCCCCAAGGACGACCTCAGCGCCGCCTGCAACGGCCTCGTCATGGCAGAGGTCGTTGAGCTCCTTCCTGTCAAGGACGTGCGCAACCTCCCTCCCCGCCCTGATAGTGAAGGACCTCCCCCCGGCATGTATCCTCGCGCCGTAAAGCGTGTTCGTAACGGCCCTCCGGTAGTCTATCCCAAGCTCCTCAAGCCCTTTTATAGAGAGGATCCCTGAGGCCCTCACCGGCTTGCCGAGCACCCTCTTCTGGTCATACACGGTCGCCTGGACGCCGAGCCCGGCTAGCGCCTTCGCGGCGATCAAGCCCGCGGTCCCGGCACCTATTATCGCAACGCCATCCTTCATCGAATTCCCTAAATGAAACAGCATCTTTATAAATATGATTACGAGATAAAATACTGAATATACTTATTAGCAGAAAGTATAAATCATTAAGCGATTCTACACTATCTGCAGTTGTGATCACCGATGTCATTTGCCCCGATATTGCTAGGCTTCATCTCCATAATCGTGCCCGGCTTCTTCCTTGCGCTCGCGCTCCTCAAGAAAACAAGGCTCAACATCTTCGAGATAGTAGTCATAGGCTTCATATTCGGCCTCATCTTCCCTCCCACCATGGTCTGGGCTGAAGCCTATCTCATGAACAGCATACACGCATTCACCTTCTCGGCGGGCCTCTACAACGCCAACGTCATCCTCCTCACCATAATAGGCATAGCCCTGTCGTTCCAGCAGGGCGCCTTCGATTTCCTATTCGCCCCCCGCCAGAAACACGCGAAGGAGGCAAGCTCGCTCGAGGAGATAAAGGCCGATTACAAGGACAGGATATCGCACCTCAGGCGTCAGCTGTCTGCGATCAACGTCGACATGGTGCTTGTAAGGAAGCACGAGGAGGAGGAAGAGATCCTCGCAAGGAAGCACATGGAGGAGATAAAGGCGCTGAAGGAGAAGGGGGCAGGCGCAGAGGAGCTCCAGAGGATAAGCGAGTCGCACAGGCAGGAGGAAAGGAACCTGATGCACGACCACGAGGCCGAGGAGAAGAAGCTTCTCTCCGGCGAGAAGCCGAAGGAGAGGAACAGCATGCACTACGCGGTCTGGGCCATACTCCTTGTCATAATGCTCGTCACCTTCTCGTCAAGGATAATAAACATCGGCGTCGCGCCGAAGTACTTCGAGTTCGACCCGTATTTCGACATGTTGAGCACGCAGCAGATACTCGCCTACGGCTACCAGCTCAAGCTCGACTACTCTGCATGGCCGGTCAATAACGGCACCATAGACAGGATCCAGCCGCTCGTGCCGTACCTCGAGGCCTACTGGTACGATATCACCAACACTAACAGCACCTCCTCATCGGTCAATACCACGCTTCTCTCCAACGTAAGCTCCTTCTACCCTCCCATAGTGGCCGCGCTCCTGGTCTTCGTGGTCTTCATGTTCGTCTACCATGAGTACGGCAGCCTGCCCGCCCTGATAACCGCGGCGCTGGCGGCGATAGTGCCCACGCTGATAACGACATTCATAGCGGGGGAGCAGCTCGTGGAGCCCTGGGGCATCTTCGCCCTCTTCTTCATGGTCGCGGCCTACTCGCTCGCAACCAAGTACCCGAAGGAGAAGAGGTACGCGCTGCTTGCCGGGATAGCGTTCGCGTCCAACTTCCTGGGGGCTCACTACTACAACGTCACCGCGGGGGTCCTTGCCGTGTACATCCTCATACAGTCCGAGGTAAACGCCATAAGGGACAAGAACAACATGGACTTCTACAAGATGAACGCCATCATGCTCCTCGTGATAATAATATTCTACGCGATATACGCGCCGTACAACGCCACCCTCACGAACAGGGTCCCGAGCATACTCGGAATACCTACCATAATATCGTTCCCGCTGCTGGCACTCGTCGCGGCGCTGCTGTTCGGCTTCCTCACCGACACCCTGCACTCCAAGTTCATACCACGGGAGGTCGCATCCATACCGAAGAAGGCCGTCGAGGCCTTTGAGAAGTACTACATAGCGACGCTCATAATCTGCGCTGCAAGCGTCATAGGCCTGGTGGCCATAATAATAGACTACCTGCAGGGCGGCCTGAAAAAGCACGTCAAGGCCTATTCCAGGTACGCCATAATACTGATAATAACGGTCATAGCCTTCATAGTGCTCCTGGTGACCCCGCTCGGAAAGCCGATAAACGACTACATCTCCCTCGCGCAGCACTTCACCACGCCAAGCACTCCGCTGTTCATGACCGTCCAGGAATACGTCGTGACCGGACCGCTCTTCAACTTCGGCGGAGCCGGCTTCGGGATAATAGGGGCTAGCATCTACGGCTTCCCCCTGATGATCTGGCTCGTCCTAGTGGTCTTCGGCATACTCACCATATACTCCATCATAAAGGCCAATTCAAGCTCCGCCATATTCAACTACTCCATGCTGCTAGTCCTGGCTGTCGCGGCAATGAGCGAGGTCAAGTACCTCCCGCACTTCGCCGCGGCATACATAATAGCCATCGGGGTCATAATCGGCGAGGTCTTCGCGATGGTCAAGATAATGAGGAAGGACACCGCAAAGAACTCCTCGGCACTTTACGGCATAGGCATACTCGCAGTTCTAATAGAGATGATGCTGCTCATCGCAAGCACCGGTATCTACGGCCTCGGCTTCGTAATCCTGGGGATAGCGATAGCTGTGATCTACTCGTACACCAAGGTTGGGAAGAGCACGAACCCCGGAGTCGGGCTCTACTCGACGGGCATGTCGGCGATAATCCTGGGGCTATTCGTCCTAGCGGTCGCAGCAGGCCCTCTCCTAACCACCTTCACGGGCGCGGGATCGAGCTGCACCCAGCTATCCAACAGCAACGAGGTGGTCGCCGCAACCCTTTACTGCAACACGCTTACGCCCCAGTGGCTGAACGCCCTGTCGTGGATGCGCGCCAACGTGGGCCCGTTCGCCCCAAGGATCCTCTCGTGGTGGGACTACGGCGACTGGATAAACTGGTTCGGCAACAGCAACGCGGTCATAAGGGGCGACAACGCGGTCGCAAGCCTTGACTACGCGGTGGCCGCGCACTTCGTCCTGGGCAGCAAGGACGGCTACAACGCGTCTGTATTGGCCAAATTCATGGACACCACGGCGCAGGCCAAGTACGTCCTCTTCGACGACCAGCTGGTGCCCAAGTGGTCCGCGCTCGACTTCCTGGCATGCGTTGACATAAACCAGACCAGCCAGGCCTATGCGATATCGCAGGGCAAGCTCTACGGCAGGCCTTTCCTCACCGGAACCTCGCCATGCGAGCTTGAGCACGACCCCGTCGTGATATCGATACCGGAGCAGCCTACGATAAACCAGTACTGCTCCTCAACCGGCGCGACCCCCACTGTCCAGGCGGTGACTTTCGTGGGCGAGACAATACCATCGGCGCTCAACGTAAGCTACTGCGTCCAGACCACCCAGAACAAGGAGGGTACCCTCAATGTTTACAACAGCAACGGCACAAAGGCCAACGTGGTGCTCACGCCTTCGGAATACCTCGGAGCAATAGCCATCGGGCCGAACAGCCAGACCTATCTCGAGTTCCTTGCCATCTACCTGCCGAACGGGCCGAACGACACCATCACCAACGCGCCCACCGAGTTCTACAACTCGACCTACTACAGGGGGTTCTTCTTCGGAAGGCTCCCCGGATTCACCCTCGTCTATCCGAGGAACTTCTCCGGGATAAACATGGTGAACTCGACCAACACCGTAATGATACTCGAGCAGGACAACTACACCGGCACCCTGCCTTACGTGCCTCCCAAGCCGAGCTGGGTGCAGAACAACTACACCATACCGGGATGACGAGGATGAAGCTCGTTCTCATACAGCCCTATATCTCCCTCAAGGGAGGATTCGAGCGCGTGATGCTCGAGATAGCCAGGCATTACGACGCGCCGGTCTACACCCTTGAGTACAATCCCAAGACCACCTTCCCCGAGTTCAAGGACGTCGACATAAGGGTGATAGGCAAGGACGTCCCCTTCTCCGAAGTGCTGCCGTACAGGGCATCGCAGGGCCTCAAGTACGGCTACAACTTCTACAACATGAAGATCAAGGACGACTATGACGTACTGAACGCGCACATCTCCCCGAGCGAATGGATAAGGCACAAGAACCCCAGGGTCCTATGGTACTGCCACACCCCCCCGCGGGAGGTATATGACCTCTACGAAGCGAGGATGAAATACAGGTCCTACAAGGAGAAGTTCCTCTACTCGGCAATGACGAAGACCTACAAGCTCCTATCCGGGAGAATAGTAAAGAAGATAGAGTTCATAGCAGCCAACAGCACCAACACCCAGAAGCGCATACAAAAATACTACTCAAGGGAATCTACAGTCATAAATCCCGGGATAGACTACGAGAAGTTCAGCAACGAAGGCGACGAAAGGTATTTCTTCTATCCGTCCAGGATAATCCCGACAAAGAGGCAGGACTACGTGATAAACGCTTTCAAGAAGTTCCAGAAGCTCTCGAAGAAGAACTACAGGCTCGTCCTGTCTGGCACGCTCTCAAAGGACCCAGAGCACGCTGCATACTACGAGAAGCTGAAGAAACTCGCTTCCGGCAGCGACATCTCGATAAAGACAAACATAGGCGACAGGGAGCTTGCGGCTCTCTATTCAAAATCAACGGCAGTGCTTTTCGCAGCAATAAACGAGGACTACGGATACATACCCCTGGAGGGCATGGCAAGCTCAAAACCCGTGATATCGGTAAATGAGGGAGGTCCCATCGAGACCTTGAGGGACGGAGAGACCGGCTTCCTTGTCAATTCCTACAGCGAGATGGCAAATAAGATGGCCTACCTGACTGAGCACAAGGCGGAGGCCGAAAAGATGGGGAAGAGAGGAAGGCAGCGGGTGATATCCAACTATTCCTGGAACGCTTTCTTCAAGAAGTTCGACAGGGCCCTGGGGGAAGTCAGCAAGGAATAGGATATAGGGATCAGGAGTTTATTACGTATCTTGAGATGACCTTGGTTGCCCTCTCGAGGACTATCTTTATGTTCTTGGTGGTGTTGGAGCCCGTGCAGATCAGCTTCCCGTTCTTGAAAAGTATTATGACGGCCTTCGGCTCCTTTATCCTGAAGATTGCTCCAGGGAACTGCTCCGGCTCGTAGTCGACCTCCTTGATGTTCTTCGAGAGCGAGAAGAGGTCTATGTTCGCATGGAGGTCGGCGCTGACAACTATGTTCTGTATCTTTATCTGCGGGTTTATCTTGGGCACCGGGCCTGCCGCTCCCTTCGCTTTTGCCATAGAATTCACTCATATATTGCATAAGAAGCCTTTTAAAGGTTATCAGTCGCTCCTAAGCAGGAGCGGGGTGTCACGGCAAAGGCCAAACCCGAGGTAAATCGCCTTGTAGAGAAGTTTTATATAGATATCAATGCCGTATGGATACGGGGAACGTAAGTTGCATTTCGCATAGTAGCTTTGCGTTTTTCGGGGAGAATCGGATGCCGGGGAATACAGGCTTACAGGTGGAGCACAGGGTAGAGCGAGCCATGGCCACGCTCTCAAAGGAAAGCAAGACCCATAGGCACAGCGACAGGTGCCTCAAGCTGATCAAGCACATAGTTACCCCTGGCGAGGAGACCATAATGGAGTGCAAGCAG
>DATJMH010000014.1:0-5418 GCA_035508815.1 Saccharimonadales bacterium (SeqCode) | reverse complement strand
CTACCTGTGCTACCTTCATTGTGTTGCCGCTTGGCAGTATGATTTCCTTATTCGTGACATTGTCCATCCATAATCACTTCAAGAATAAGGGATAGTCAAATATTTAAACCTTGGTTATAAGCGAAGATAGTATTAGTGCGTTTTACTTGATCGGCAATGGCGGCCCCGTGAGGCAAAATCCTTAATAGGCAGGTGTGCATAGTATACTGATGATGTTATGGGGATTATGGAAAAAGTCACGGAGCCAAGAGCGGCAAGGATGCCTTCCGGACCTGTTATATTTATGCTGGCCGCTGAGATCGACAACGGGGCCGTGACCTTGAGGGGAGAGTCCGGGGCGAAGGCCGTTGGGAGGTTTTACCGCGCTTTTGCCAATGAGGTGGGCGGGAGGGAGATGACAGCGGTGCAGCTTGTGAATGCCTGGGACCATGAGCTGAATAGGGTTTGCGGGGGATTTCCCCTGGTGAGGGCCAGGATGAACACGAGATTCGAGCCCGTGATGTGGATGATAGCGCCAGGGATAGCGGACGAGGCCGTGCGCACACGCGATAACATCGCCGAGGAGACCTCAAGAGGGAAGGCTCTCAGGGGCCTTCTCCGCGGGGTCCTGCACTCTGCGTCGCGGTTGGCCTCCATGGGGGCCTAGCCCGGCCTTGAAAGGCTTCTGCCAAGCTATATAAACGCATATGGTAGCTTTACGCCGAAACGCACCGAAAGGTTTAAATACTTTATTTGCGCTATTATTGGTGCTGATTTTGCATCCTATTTAAAGACTTATCGGTGAGACGCATGGCCAAACAAACCAAGAACACGAAAAAGAGCAACGTCAAGGAAGTACGCGTAGCTACGCAGAGCGCAGGGAAGGTTGAACTGGGAACGACGGAGATGCCTAGCAGGCTCGCTGTCCAGGACATCGTGGAGCCCATGGAGGACGCTCCTGTGGCAAAGAAGGTGGCGGGAAGGCTGGGATCCGCGCAGCCTATGATAAAGAAATGCCCGAGCTGCGGAGGCTCAGACATCATATTCGACAACGAGAGGGGGGAGAACGTCTGCAACAACTGCGGGCTGGTCATAGAGGAGAATATGACGGACGAGGGACCGGAATGGAGGGCCTTCGACACAGACCAGAGGAACGCGAGGGCGAGGACCGGAGCCCCGATCAAGTACATGAAGCCGAACAAGGGCCTTGTGACCGAGATTGACATGTATAACAAGGACATCAGGGGAACCAGATTGTCCTCAAAGAGGCAGGCCCAGCTCTACAGGATGAGGAAGTGGCACAGGAGGGCAAGCATTGCAAGCTCAAGCGAGAGGAACTACCTGGTCGCGCTGCCGGAACTCAACAGGGTCGCAAGCTACCTCGGACTGCCGGACAACATCAGGGAGCAGACCGCGCTTCTCTACAGGCAGTGCGTCAAGAACAACCTGATAAGGGGGCGACCGATCGAGACTGTGGTGAACGCCGCGCTGTACGCAACGTGCAGGAGCGCAGGGATGCCCAGGACCCTCGACGAGATCTCGCAGATATCGAACGTTTCAAAGAAGGAGATAGGGAGGACCTACAGGATAATAGCGCATGAGCTCAACCTGAAGATACCATTGACAGACCCTTCGGCCTACGTGCCAAGGTACGTAGCCGCATTGAAGCTCAGCGGAGGGGCTCAAGAGAAGGCAATGCTCCTCCTCAAGCAGGCGATGAAGCGCGGACTGATAAGCGGAAGGAGCCCAACAGGGGTCTCGGCCGCTGCGGTCTACATAGCAGGAGCGCTCGTCGGAGAGAGAAGGACGCAGAAGGAGGTAGCAGATGTTGCCGGTGTCACCGAAGTGACCATCAGGAACAGGTACAGGGAGCTGAAGCAGGAGCTCGCGATAGACGTAAACCTCTGATGGATGCGTCTGATGCGAGCATACGCTGCAATCCTTGTGCTGCTACTCGCCTTCGCGGCGCAGGCCCAGGGAACTCAGCATTACACGGTGGCCCAGGCCAACGAGACCCTCTCCAACGCCACGGCCTACGTCAACATAGTAAACGAGAGCGGCTACCTGGTCTTCTGGCCCAACCTGACACAGGCGTACTCCTACCTAAACAAGTCCAGGACTAGCCTGAACGGCTCGCCGGACAGCGCAGTGATGTACGCGGGCCTTGCAGCGGGTTCCGCAAAGGCCTCGTATGAAAGGATAGGTGCGTACAGGGAGGACGCTACGCTCGCAGCCCTCGCATTCACGGTAGTCATGGCAGTCATGCTTTACAGGTTCATGAAGCCCGTCAAGAAGAATAGGAATGGATGATCGAATGGTAGACAAGAACAAGGCCCTGGAGGAGCACAAGAGGAAGCACGGAAAGCTGGAGATGATGCCGAAGGTGCCGATGAGGGACTCGGCGGACCTTTCCATATACTACACCCCGGGAGTGGCGTACCCGTGCCTCGAGATAAAGAACCAGAAGGAGCTCGTCTTCGAGTACACCAACAAGTCGAACATGATAGCCATAGTCTCCGACGGCACGAGGATCCTGGGCCTGGGAAAGATAGGGCCGGAGGCCGGACTCCCGGTGATGGAGGGAAAGGCAGTCCTCTTCAAGAGGTTCGGAGGAGTGGACGCGGTGCCTCTCTGCATAGACACGACAGACGAGGAGGAGATACTCGGATTCATAAAGAATATAGCCCCGACATTCGGCGCCATAAACATAGAGGACATAGAATCGCCCAAGTCGTTTAGGATACTCAACAGGGCGCAGGCGATGGTAGACATACCGATCTTCCAGGACGACCAGCAGGGAACTGCGGTCGTCGCGATAGCGGGGCTGATCAACGCGCTGAAGCTGGCAGGCAAGGGCAAGGACGCGAGGATAGTGATAAACGGGGCCGGAACCGCGGGCATAGGGGTCGCGAGGCTTGCCATATACGCAGGCTACAAGAACATAGTGGTACTCGACAGCAAGGGAGCGATATACGAGGGAAGGCAGGACGAGATGAACGACTTCAAGAAGGAGATAGCGAGGGAGACCAACAGGGAGAAGAGGGCTGGAAGCCTTGCGGAGATGGCCAAGGGCGCGGACGTCCTGATAGGCCTGTCAAAGAAGGGCCTATTCACCAAGGAGATAGTCCAGAGCATGAACGACAACAGGATAGTCTTCTCGCTGGCCAACCCGGAGCCGGAGATAGAGTACGAGGACGCGAAGGCGGCAGGCGCATTCATAGCCGCGACCGGAAGGAGCGACAAGCCCAACCAGGTAAACAACGTGGGCGCGTTCCCGGGGATAATGAGGGGGCTCCTCGACGTGAGGGCGAAGGGGGTCAATGATGAGATGCTCTACAGGGCTGCGGTTGCCGCGGCGAAGGGAGTCGGAAGGAAGCTGAGCACGGAGTACATACTGCAGGGGGTCTTCGACAAGGGCTACGCCAAGACCGCGGCGAACATAGCCGCTGCGGTAGCCGAGGCCGCGGTCAAGACGGGGATGGCTAGGATAACAAGGACGCCGCAGGAGATCAAGCAGGGCATGAAGGAAAGGATGAAGAGATACACGTCGATAGAGAAGAAGATAATGAAGTAGGATGTCTATTTTTAGGCATGCAGGGACGGCCTGTAAGCCACAATCCTTTATGCCATCGTATCTAGGTTCTTGCTTTTTGAGGTGTACTTCTAAAGGCGTTGTTTATAATCTCTCTATTGGCCTTCATTATCTCTGTTGCGGTGTACAGGCCCATGACATGAAAGGAAATATTAGGGATATAAACCGTATTTGCCTTGTACGCATAATCTAGATAATTGCCATGTTGCAAGAACTGTGCATAAGCCTGAGATATACCGTCTTTTATCTCCCTTGCTGTTACTGCCATAGATGATAACTTACCAAAAGCTTCTCTGTATGTTATACATTCCTCGGAGTTCCATAGCTCACTTAACTTTGCAAATGCCGCTTTACGTCCCCTAACGTCTCTCTGGCCGGTCTCCTCCTCTTTAAATAGAACTTCTTGTATTTCCCCCACAGCCGTCTTGATTTCAGTCACATCAAACATAAGATCATTTTCCCTGTGTCTTTTATGATATATAATGTTATTCTCTGCCAGGCAATTGCGTAAGGCACGATCATTTGAAGATGTTGAATCCCTTGGGTGTTATCTCGTAGGGCATCGACTCTGACCTGTGCGCCGACCTGCGCATCTTCAGTATCTTGACGAGGTACTGCGAACTGCCGGATATGTCGACCTCCTTAAGCCAGATGCTCCCGTCGAACATGAAGGTGCCGTAAAGCCCAGTCGCGTCCCTCGACGTCGGGGTCTCCGCCTCCATGGTTATCAGCGCAGTGACGCCCATGTTCCTGAACGCGTCTATCATGTAGTTGACATACCTTGTGAATGTCCTGTCGTCGTCCTCCATCGGCCTGAGCGTCGTTATTGAGTCTATGACCAGGAGCTTCGACTTGTTGACCATGACGGTCTTGTTTATCCCGGCGAGGAACGACTGCCAGTTCTCGCGCGTCTTGAAGGCGCTGAGCTCCGTCTGCTCCTGGAGTATTATGGTGTTGGAGTTTATTATGTCCTCTATGTCGTCGAAATAGGAGAACGCGCTCTTGACGTTCTCCAGCATCGCGTTCCTGCCCTCCTCGAGGGTTATGAAGGTGCTCGGTATGTTGAGCTTGGCGTTCCTGTACAGTATCTCGAAGCTGAGCAGGGTCTTCCCGGTGCCCGCCTCGCCGGTTATGAGCACCTGGTTGCCCTCCGGGAAGCCTCCGCTGCACATCTCGTCAAGGCCTATTATGCCTGTGCTCACGCGCCTGCTCCTCTGGTTGTACGATGGCATCCAAATCCAACAGGACTTAATTGCAAGCTAAAATTCTTATAGCCTCGCCCTACTTTTGCATCGCTTTCGGATCCATCCCGGCTATCTTGTAGAATGAGATGACGTTCCCCGCGACAAGAGCGTCGGGGATGACGTCCATGGCCTTGATGACGTCTATCAGCTTGTCGAACGTGGGCTCCTGGCCCGTCGCATGTATGAAGTACAGTGCCACTATGTAGATTATGTGGTTCCTCACGTGTATCTTGCCCAGGGTGTCGAGTATGTCCTGGTCGGAAGTAGTCGCCATGGCGTCGAGCACGCTGATTATGTTCCCCCTGTCGGTGTCCTTCCCGGAGAAGGTCAGCAGACCGATCGCCCCTATGTACGGCAGGATGTCGCGTTCCGGGTACCTGGCTATCCGCTCGTCGTGCATCAGGCCCTCTATCTCCTTTATCACGAAGTTCGATATTATGCCAGATAGCGAGAAGGACATGTCGGCCATCTTGTTGAATATCACGGAAAGGTCGCCCTCGGGCTCGGGTATGTTGTAGCTTATCTTCCCGGAATTGAACTCCTTGAAGTACTCTATGGTGTATCCGGCTATGGTGGCGTCCGGGCTGAACTCCATGGCGCGGA
>DATJMH010000013.1:0-9266 GCA_035508815.1 Saccharimonadales bacterium (SeqCode) | reverse complement strand
GGAACATACACAAAAACAGAGCTTATGAAGTACAAACCTGGCTATCTCCTAGACAACCTGTATGGTCTGCCACAGATTCTTAATAGATAAAAGCATCAGCATGAGAAAACTAGTGGAGGCCGGCTCCAAGTACCTACTCTTCATTGGGTCTTATGCTTTATACCTTACATTCCAATTAAATCCATGGTCTGGCAAGACTTCGTCATATCGGCTGTCAACATAGTCCTCTCCGCCTCGTTGGTGCCGGAGGTCTATCTGGGATTCAAGGAAAGGAAGGGCTTCATAACTCTTCGTACATCGATACCAACGACACTTGGACTGTACACTCTCTCCCTGTGCTATCTTACCCTAAAGCTCCCGTTCTCTCTCATAACATCGATCTTCACTGCCACACTCTGGCTTGTCCTACTCCTGCAGAGGCTTGCATATAAGGTTGACTGACGCCCAAAGTGCCCTAATCACGCGTACGGGACGACGTTCATCGTTACGTTCCCGTTGTACGGGCCGGAGCCGACCGTAACCAAGAACGGCTGGACGCCTCCCTCGCAAGGCCAGTCTATCCTCAGCCAGTAGGTCCCGCTCTCAACGTTAGCTGTATCCATGCCTATGGTGAAGTTTACCGTTGTGCCGTTCACCGCATTGTATGTCATCGGCGATATCGTTGCGTTGATGCCAGGCACGATGCTTCCGAATGTTGCGTTAGCGAAAGTAAATACTGCGAAGTGGGTCAAGTTCGTGTCTGGGAATTCGGTGTTGTTCAGCACGTCGCTTACCCTCTCGCTCACATAGAACATCCCGATAGAGTCGTTCCCTATCACGTAATCGGAGACGTTTCCCATGCTGGAGTTAAGCTGGTAAAGGGAAAAGCCCGAGTAGTTGGCTATGCTTCCGTTGAGATGGTATCTTATGAATGGGCACGCGAGCGCGCCAATCCCTCCTCCCCCAACAACAGTGGCAGTGCCGTTCAACCCTGTGCTATTCGTCGCGGCTGTGGCGTTGTACGGCGAATTCCCTGAATGTCCCGCATAAAAATAAAGCGCCGAGACCGCAGCTATTATGACAAGCGCGCCTATCACGTATTTGGCGATGTTCATGTTCACCGCCTCCCTGATCCTATAATACTTCAGTCTCTTGAAATGCTCGTTCTCCAGTTTCTCCACGGCGCCCATGCCCTGGAGTTCATCCATGTGCTGGCTTATTGTCGCTGTTGACAATCCGAGCTCCCTGCTCAACTCGGTTATCGTCATGTCATTCTTCTTAAGCAGATTCAGTATCCTTTTCTTGGTTTCGAGCGTCTTTCCCATCCTGCTCACAGTAGGACATCTCACCATAAATATAAAGGTGTTTTCAGAAATGTAGGTTTTCGGTAGGTTTTTATCCCTGAAATGTCACTTCCTCTCCGCAGCGGTCTCCGCTTCCTTGAACTCCCTCTTCGCCATTTCCACGATCCTGTCAAGCGCATCACGGCTCTTCGCCTCGGCAACGAGTCTTACGATCGGCGTGGTGTTTGACGCGCGGAGTATGAACCATCCATCATCCATTATCACCTTTACGCCGTCTATCGTCACCAGCTTCTCGGTCTTTGACAGTTTCTCCCTGATTTTGTCGATTATGCCATACTTTAGTTTCTCATCGACCTTGAGCTCAGCCGAGAAACTTTCGTAGTGCGGAAGCTCGTCAACAAGCTCAGAGAGCGGCTTTCCCCTCCTGGAGACAAGCTCAGCCATCTTCAATCCTGCGAAGAGCGCGTCGTCGCCGCCATAGACCTCCGAGAAATACGTGTGCCCTGACATCTCTCCTGCCATTGCCGCTTTCTCATCCGCCATGGCTCTGAGGAAGAAGGTCCTGCCCACCCTTATCATGATAGGAATCCCTCCCTTCCTCATCGCCTCCTCTCTTATCAGATCGGTGGAGCTGACCTCAAAGACTACCTTCTCGCCCTTTCCCAAGAGGTTTCTTACAAACACCGCAAGCGCGAGATCGCCCCTGAGCACCCTTCCCTTCCCGTCTACGAACACGCCCCTGTCTCCGTCAGGGTCGAAGCCTATCCCGAAGTCCAATCTCTTATCAACCACAAGCTCCCGCAGCCTGCCCAAAGTCTCCTCGTTGGGCTCTGGCTTCCTCGCCGCGAAGCTTCCGTCTGGGCTGTCGTTGATTGCAAGGACCTCGGCCCCGGCCTTCTCGAATACCCTCTTCGCTATGGCCGAGTAGGAGCCGTTGCCAGGGTCTATGCCTATCCTCACCTTGCCCTGCACGCTTATCTTTCCAAGCAGGAACTTCTCGTAATCGTCTATGGCCCTGGCGCTCCTGTCCTCAACCAAGAGCTCCCTGCTCTCGCACCTGCTGTTCCTCCTAGAGGTGTCCCTTATAACCGAGAGGCCGTTCTGCATGCCTATGGCCTCCCCTCCCTTGCCGTAGAACTTGAAGCCATTCCATTCCGGAGGGTTGTGGCTGGCGGTGACTATGGCTCCACCGTCCAGTCCATAGTGGCTTACCGCGAAGTATATGACCGGGGTAGGAGCCACGCCGAGGTCAACTATCTTTATATCAGAACTGGAGACGCCCTTCAGGAAGCTCTTCCTGAGGCTTCCGCTGCTCAGCCTGACGTCCATGCATACTCCGATGGTCTTGCCCCTTCCCATGTACTCGCCGAAGGAGCATCCGAGCGCCTCCGCGGTGCTTTCGTCAAGCTCCTTGGGGTATATTCCCCTTATGTCATAGGCCTTGAAGATGCCGTCTCCTAGCTTGGCTTCTGCCATCCAATCCCTTTTTATCTTGTGAATGCAAAATATAATAGGCTTGCATGCAGCCGGTGGTCCTATAATGAGACACTGACTAGGAATCGTGTTATTGCGGCGCCGGCTCCTGTTCTACGGCGTTCTCTATAACGAGCCGAATGGTCTCTCCTGGTGTGTTTTTCTTCACTAACTTTCCACTCAGGTCTTCCAGGGTGACGTTGGTCAGAGTATGGGATACCACTTCATCAGATACCTTTCCTTTTCCAACTGCAAAGGACTTTGTCACAAGGTGATCCACCTGATATGTGCCTGTGTCGGTCTTAGTTATTGTCAGAACTTCCTGGTTCCCGTTATCCAAGGTCGACCTTGCATAGGTGATCCCACCCTCCCTATCTATCGTATATGTTGCATTTTTAACTGTGGGACTCTGTAGCTGCACCGCAATCCTTCCATTCTCAGGTGCGACTCCGCCCGCCTGCTGCGCATGCGCACCAGTTGAGAAGCCGAAGGCCAATCCGAGCGCCAGCCCTGCCGCCATGCCAATATGCTTCATGCGCCTGATCCTGTCTTTAGCCGTGCCGTACCCCTTCACTCCAGCGGCCCTTTCTTTAGCCGCACTTACAGGGCTTGCCGCCTGGCGTCCCTCCCGCCTTTGTTGCCGCTCCATATACCAAATCCCTATTATACGGATAACGCTTCCTGGTTATTATAGTTTACCATCATTGTACGAAAGCGGAAACTATTTAAATCCATGCTTCTAATAATCGCACATGGCAGCCAAGATGACCGGCGAAAAACCGACGATGGTATTCCTGCTGGTGCTCATAGGCGGGATACTCGTCACGCTTGCCGGCCTCGCAATAATATTCGCCATATACTTCATAGCCAACCTCGGCGGATGGGTTGCTGGGTTGGGCTCCATCGGAGTCTCGATAGCCGTGGTCGCCGGCATAATGATGATAATATCGGCTGTGATGCTCAACACCGCGGACAAGTCGAAGATCAGGACTTGGTCCATCGTGGCGTTGGTATTCAGCATAGTCAGCCTGGTCGGGACAGGCGGCTTGGGCCTCGGCTTCCTGCTGGGTCTCATAGGCAGCATCCTGGGACTTACATACAAGGGGAAGTGATATCATGGTATCCAAGACAATTCTAGCGGTCTCGGTCGTGGTCATAGTTATAATCATACTCGCCGTAGCGCTTATCAGCATGGGTTCCGGTGCGCTTACAGGCAGCATAGTCTTCTCTGGCAGCCACATAAGCAAGAGCTTCACTGTAGTGGGCAATGCCAGCATAACAGTGGCAGGCGATTCAAACAACTTCAACATAAACCTCGCGACTCCCGATACGGTTGCCCTGACCATAACTGGCAGTGACAACACCGTCAGCATCACCAACGGCAACGTGACCGTCTATGCCACCGGCGACTCGAACGTGGTCCAGACCAAGAACACCTATGTGGTCTCGAACACCATGATAGGAGCCAACAACCAGCTGACCAGCCAGTAGTCCTCTCCTTCGCGCATGCCTGCCCGGGAAGCCTTCCAATAGATATTTTAATGTGCATTCCTAAATCACTATATCGGTGACGTCATGGGCAAGGGGACTAAAACGCTGGCTGTTGTGCTTTTCGTGGCCGTAGTCATACTCGCCGCCTATTTCCTCTTCGGAACCACTGTCAAGACATCATCCCTCTCAATACAGCTTACCGACCCGCCGCATGTGCCGAGCAACACCGAGAGCCTCAACATAACCTACTCTTCGCTCCAGCTAGAGGTGACGAACAGCAGCGGATCGGCCTGGGTCACCACGTACGTATCTGGAAGCGCCGACCTCATGGCCCTGGTCAACCTCAGCAAGACCATAGGAAGCGCCGATATACCGCTCAATTCGACCGTGAGCAAGGTCAGGCTCAACATAACCTCCGCCACTATAACTATAAACGGGACCAGCTACGCAGTCACGCCTGCGTCCAGGCAGCTCACCGGAGACGTGTCAGGCTCGGCGGGCAGGAACTCCTCGACGCTCGTAGTCGACCTTTCGCCGACGATAGTCACCATATTCACCTCCAACTCCACCGTTTTCGTGATGGTGCCCTCTCTCAGGGGCGTAATAGTGTCAGGAGCCAAGTCCACCCTGCTCTCCAGCCCGGGCGGGCAGATAAACGCTTCATTGAAGTCAAGCCTCGCCAAGACGATCCCGAGCCTGGTCATAACCAAGGCAGCGGTCGGCGCCTCGGGCAACCAGACAACGGTCTCGGTCACCGTAAGGGACAACTCCAGCTCGCCCATCACCATAAGGAACCTCCTGCTGGCAGGCAACTCGTCCGCCCGGGTCTCGATAGGCAAGGCGCAGGTCAACTCCCAGCCCTCCTTCGACAACATAACGTCCGCCTCGCTGCTGAACGGCACCTTCTCCGTCATAGCGAACGCTCTCAACCAGATCTCCGCAGGGGGCTCGGGCTCACAGAGCGTAAACTCTATCATCTCAGGCATCAACCTGAGCCAGCTGGCAGGCCTGGTATCAAGCGCCGGAGCCTCAAGCGGCGAGCTGACAGGCCTGGCCTCGAAGCTCCTCCTCAACCGCTCATCCTACAACCTGAGCAGCATCAGCAAGAACCTCAATTCAAGCAGCTCGACCAGCCTGTTAAGGAACATAATAGGCAACCTGACCAACTCCTCGTACGCCAACTCGCTCAGGGGCCAGAACCTCACGGCATTGGAGGGCATACTCCAGGAGAAGCTCAGCAGCGGCAACCTGAGCAAGGCCAATCTCACCGCCATAATCGAACTCATAGCAAACGCCCAGGCCCAGGCGGAGCTCAACCGCGCAAAGACCGTCGCAATCCAATCGGAGAGCTTCGGCACCATATACCTGCTCGTGGGCTCCAACGGCACTCTCTCGCTCCCATCCGTAACCGCGATACAATCGTCATCCTACGGATACACCATCTCGCCAGGGCAGAGCGCTACACTGGCGTTCAGCGGCACCGTCCTCCTTGACGGGGGCGCGGTAACGGCCAGCCTTGTAAAGGGCAACACTTATAAGCTTGAAGTAATAGGAGATAATGGCGTCGCCTCTTCGATAAACGTGACCGCAAGTTGATACAATGGGACTCCTCGACCTCTTCGGAAAGAAAAACGTGGCAGACCAGCTCAGCGTCCGCTTCCCATACACGATGAAAACGGAGTTCGTGCCCTACAAGCTGAGGTCAAGGGAGCAGTCCAGCTCCACCCTGATAGTCAGCCTGAAGAACATAACGGGCGAGCCCGTCATGGCATCCGTAGTGGTCAACGTGCCCAAGCAGCTCAGCGTCGACCAGATGGGCCTCGCGAAGGAGAAGGAGGTCAAGCTGGGATCGATGGCGGCGAACGAGGAGAAGCAGGCGAAGATAGACATCTACGGAGGGGTGGGCACGGACAAGGGCGAGTACACTCTCACGGTAACGTCCTTTGTCCACTACAGGGACTACGCGCACATACTAAATTCGATGAGGAAGCGCACAGTGCTTGAAGCGGTCTAGGCGGGCTTCGCATCTGGCGCAACTGCCTTCGGCTCGTTTATCTTGTTGAGTATGCCCTGCATGTCGCTTGCTATGCCCTTCCCCTTCTCAGTCAGGAATATCCTCTTTATCTTGCCGTGCCTCTCCGAGTCTGTTATGCCCGCCCTCTCGCACCTCCCTATGAACCTGCTCGTGTGTATGTAGGTCACGCCGGCCTCCTTCGCCAGGCTCGAGAGGTACCACTCCCTGCTCTGGTCCGCAAGCATCAGTATCAGCCTGGCCTGCTTGTCCCTGAAGATAAGCATGCCCTCCTTCTCAACCATCCAACCAAGATACTATTACCAGCCCCTTTTTTATTCCTTCGCATTTCTATATTGTAAAACAAAAGGCAGGGAGATGAGACTCAAGACCCAGAGCGCAATGGAGTACCTGATGACCTACGGCTGGGCCATACTCATAATCGCGGTGGTATTGGGTGCTCTTTTTGGACTGGGTTTCTTCAACTCCACGACGCTGGCGCCGAAGGTCTCGGCAGGGAGCTGCCAGGTCTACAGGCCCTTCGGCCCGGGGACTGTCTCCTACGTCAACCTCCAGGGCACCTGCAACAACGAGCTTCCGCAGTACGCCGCGCAGTTCAACGGTCAGAGCAGCTACATAGTCACAGGGACTTCGGACGAGCCACTCGGCTCATCTCCAAGGTCGGCGTTTGCTTGGGTGTATATCTCGTCTTACTTTGGATCCACCCCATCCATCTTTGCGTATGGGAATTATGGATCCTGTTGTACTTCTCAAGCATCGGGTCTACAGATAAATGGGGGCACAAGTCATAACCTGACCATGTACTCCTACAGCAACAATTTCAAGAGCGGTCTCATCGTGTCGTCAGGTTCCTGGCACTTCGTCGGGTACACATACGCTTCCAATTCCCTATCGGCAACCGTGTATCTTGATGGGCAGTCGCAAACAGGCACCTTATCTGGAGGTGTCCCCTTAAATACGGTACTTGCATCCATAAACGCCTCAACAATAGGGGTGCAGCCGGGAACCGGGGGAGGCTCTGGGCATTTCTGTAATTGCCTGATAGCCAATGTCCAGGTCTACAACACCTCCCTCTCCGCTAACGAAGTCACAGCGCTCTACGACGAGGGGATAGGCGGGGTGCCCATATCGCCGCAGTACATAGTGGGATGGTGGCCGCTCAACGGCAACGCGAACGACTACAGCGGCAACCTTAACAACGGCTCGCCCACCAACATAGTCTTCACGAGCTCGTGGACTTCAGGATATTCTGCGCCGTGAAAGGCAAGTCCATGGGGCTTTCTCCCCTCCGACTCCCATCCGCATCACGAGGCTCACATATATAAATTTAATCCCATCACTATATTCTTAGATATCCTCTGGATTAGCAAGGTGCATGGAATGGTAAAATATATGATAGCTGAACAGCTTGTAGGGAAGGAAGTCGTGACGAATGACGGATTCGACCTCGGTAAGTTCGTAGATGCCGAAGTCAGCGAGACATCAGGCAAGCTGAATGCCCTTGTAATAGAGCCGAACGTGGACAGCGAATTTGTCAACAAACTCAACGTGAAGAGCGGAAGGCTGACAGTGCCTTACACGAGTGTGCTAGCCGTGAACGACTTCATAGTGGTTGACAGGAAGAACATAGTATAGGTGTTTGCATTATCATTGCAGGCGGCGACGAGGCGGGTCGCGGCGCTGTGGTGGGCCCGATAGTAATAAGCATTGTCAGCGTCAGCAAGGGCAAGGAGGGCAAGCTATCAAGGATAGGCGTCAGGGACTCCAAGATGCTCACCCGGAGGAAGAGGGAGTTCCTGCTGGAGGAGATAAACGCCATCGCCGAGGAGGTCTGCGTGTACAGCATAACCAACGGCGAGATAAACCAGGCCATGCAGAACAAGATCTCCATAAACGAGCTAGAGGCGCTCAACTTCGCAAAGCTGATCGATTCCACTAACGTCGTCCCGGAGAAGCTCTACATAGACTCACCGGACGTTGTCTCGGAGAGGTTCGGCCTCAGGATAAAGCTCTTCTCAAAGCGGCCGCTGATGATAAACGGCGTCAGGGAGAAGGGGAGGAGGCTTCCCGGAACCATAAAAATACTGTCGGAGCACAAGGCCGACGCAAGGTATCCTGTGGTTTCGGCAGCAAGCATAATAGCGAAGGTGACCCGCGACGAGGAGATAGAGAGGATAAAGGAGAAATCTGGGGTGAAGATGGGATCCGGCTATCCTTCCGACAAATACACCATAGACGCGATAAAGGCCAACCTCAAGAACGACAAGCTCACCCCCTACATAAGGAACTACTGGAAGACCATGAACATAATCAAACAATTGAAGATAGAGGACTTCATGAGCTGAGACGATGAGATGCCCATACTGCAAGAACGAGAACACCGATGTCACCGACTCCAGGGAGGTGATGGGCGGCGAGGTCACGAGGCGCAGGAGGGAGTGCAACGACTGCAGGAAGCGCTTTACCACCTATGAACGAATAGAGACCGAGCCTATAACAGTGATAAAGAGGAACAACACGAGGCAGCAGTTCGACAGGAGCAAGGTGCTCAACGGGATAATGAAGGCCTGCGAGAAGAGGGAGATCAGCAGGGCCGTGATGGAGGAGATAACTGACAGGATAGAGACAAGGATAAGGTCAAAGGGAGGCCTCGAGATAACGAGCAAGGAGATAGGCAACATGGTCGTCAAGGAGCTGTTCAAGCTTGACCCGGTCGCGTACATAAGGTTCGCAAGCGTCTACAACAACTTCGGCTCCCCCGAGGAGTTCAGGAAGGCCATCTCGGTATTCGGAAGCAGGAAACGAGGTAGGAACATCAAAAAGACCTCTAAAGGGCATTAAAATTACCCTTCACAAGGGTAAGATTTAAATAATCTCGCCATAGATATTATCTGAGAATATGATATCCGTTGATGAGATAAAGGCGATAATCAAAGACCAGGAATCAAGAATAGAGGAGCTTTTGGCAGAAGAGAAGATTATAGGCA
>DATJMH010000012.1:0-7310 GCA_035508815.1 Saccharimonadales bacterium (SeqCode) | reverse complement strand
AGCGACATTCACGCTGCTAATGCAAAGAACCATGATCTTCCTGGACTCTAGAAAAGAGGCATCCGTGCTGTCCTTGTTTATGTCCAGTTTGATATCTTGGGCCCTATCAAAGATACTAATTAACATGCTCCAGTCTATTTTTGTAAGCCCCATTTCTTGCATATAGAGTAAGGTCTTTACCAACATTGCCTTGTACCTTTCGGGATTCAGGCGCGTATCGAAATAGTCACGTTCGAGGGCTTCATTGCATAGTGACTCTGCATTCTCAATGCTTTCGTATATCTTTTCAATAATCCAAAGCGGCCGCATCTTTCTATATGCGGCTATTTCTATGTCGAACCTCGGTACCCCATCTCCAATGCATAGGTCGATTGGCTTGAGGTGGCCGTTTAGGATGTGTCCCATTAGAGAGGCTTGAGTGCAGTACCTCCAGTCAGACCTTGCTTGTTTCGAGAACCGCGCTTCCGCTATTCCCTGTGCAAGCGAGATTGCGCCGCTTATGGTCCTCTGGTCAGGCTGAGAAGACTTTACTTTTAGCTCCATGTCTATTATTGCCATCTTTCAGATATAAAAGGTTGTTTTAGCTTTGAAGGTTTAGTTTAGAGCGGTGGGAATAGCTGCTTTTGGGCTATTGCTGATCAATGCGAAAATAGATTGAATGCAGTATCACAAAAGCCTCATTATGTCGTATATCGTTATGATCCCCACGGCCCTGCTGCCGTTCATTACAAGCACTGCGCCGAAGTTCTCGAGTATAGGCCTTATCTTTGCGACCTCCGTCTCCTCGTCCACCTGGGGCAGCGCGGGGTCCAGTATCTGGCTTACCCTGGTTCTTGCCATCGTTTCCGGGGATTCTGTGGCGTTCTTTAGCAGTCTCTTCTCGTTCACCGTCCCTACTACGCCCCTCCTGCTGTTTAGCACGGGGATCTGCGTGAAGTCGTGCTCCTTGATTATCCTTAGCGCCTTCTCCACTGTGTCCTCGGGCCTGACGTAGATTATGTTCTTGTGCATTATCTCCTTTGACGGCTTGTTCAGGATGCTCTGCTCCTCGCCCTCAGTCTTGGAATCCTGGAGCGCGTCCAGAACGTTGAAGACCGTCCTGTAGCTTGGGTTGAGCCTGACTATGTCGCTCTCCAGCCTCGCGATGGTGCTCTGGCTCATCCCGAGTGCCTTTGCGAGCTTCTTCTGGCTTATCCCGAGAGCCTTCCTGGTGTTCTTTATCCTGAGCGATACCGACGTCAGTGACTCGAGTTCCTTTGGCATATTACCAGCGGTAATTTTTAATGCGAAAACAATTATATACCTGCTATTCCCAGTGCTTTCTAGTATAGTCTTAGTGAGTGTTGGAATGAAGAATATATCGATAAACCAGTTGGACGTAAGGCCCGTTTCGGAGCAGAACACCGAGTATGTGGAAAGGAAGGGGATGGGGCATCCTGACAGCCTGATAGACGGGATATGCGACGCCACCAGCGTGGCCCTTTGCAAGAGGTACATAGAGGAGACCGGGACGATAATGCACCACAACGTCGACAAGGGCCTCATAGTGGGGGGCGCCGTCGATGTCGGGTACGGAAGGGGAAAGATAACGAAGAAGATCGAGGTCATAGTCACCGGAAGGGCGACAGCGCTGGTCAATGGGAAGAATATAGACGCTAATGACGTTGCAATACAGGTCGCGAAGGACTACCTCAAGAAGAACACGAGGTTCCTTGACATCGAGACCGAGGTCAGGTTCGGCGGCATGATCGCCGCAGGGAGCACCGACCTGATAGGGGTCTTCGAAAGGGCGAAGAAGGAAGTGCCGCTTGCCAACGACACCTCTTTCGGGATAGGCTTCGCGCCATTCACTGACGTCGAGAAGTTGGTCCTCGAGACCGAGGCGTACCTAAACAGCAAGGCCTACAAGGGCAGGCAGCCTTCAGTCGGGGAGGACATAAAGGTCATGGGAATGCGGGACGGCGACAAGATAACGCTGACTGTTGCGATCGCGTTCGTCTCCAAGTTCATAGACAACATAGACACGTACGTCAGGATAAAGGAGGCGGTGGAGAAGGACGTGGTAAGCAACGCCAAGAAATTCACTGCCAAGGAGGTCAAGGCCCAGGTAAATACGGGAGACTCGATAGAGAGGGAGGATATTTACATAACAAAGACGGGGTTGAGCTGCGAATCCGGGGACGACGGCTCGGTGGGAAGGGGCAACAGGGTCAATGGCCTCATAACGCCTTTCAGGCACATGAGCCTTGAGGCCGCAGCGGGCAAGAACCCTGTCAACCACATAGGAAAGATATACAACATACTTGCCACGGAGATGGCCTTCAGGATAACAAAGGAGTATCCGGAGATAAAGGAGTGCGACATATCCATATTGTCGCAGATAGGCAAGAGGATCAGCGAGCCGCACAACCTCAACATAAACATGATAACCGAGAGGAAGGAGGACTTCGAGAGGCTGAGGGGCAAGGTGAACTACATCGCGGAGGGCATGCTCGACAACATGAGCCAGCTGACCCTCGACATCTCGCTCGGCAAGTACAAGACCTTCTGATCCCCGGAGGCGCCGTGTGGAGCAAGGCCGGAAGGAAGGTATTAAAAAGAAGTGATTCCATTTCTATTGGTTGGAGCGGCAGCGCCGGTGCCAGCGAAGTTTGAGCTGCATGAGGATAGCCTTTGTATACGACATCCCCTACCCGTGGCACAGGGGCGGGATAGAGCACATAATGAACATAGAGGCCAAGGAGCTAGCCAGGAAGCACGAGGTCCATTTCTTCACAATGAGGTGGCCCGGCATGAAGAATGAGTTCACGTACCAGAACGTCAGGTACCACGCCTTCGGGAGCGTGACCGAGGAGAGCGCCTACAGGCACGGCAGGAGGGCCATACGCGAGGCCGCCATGTTCTCGATCTACATGAGCAACCTCTTCAAGTACGATTTCGACGCTGTGGTATCCAACGTCTTCCCGGTGCTCCACCTTCCTGTTGTTAGGGCTTACTGCAGACTCAAGAGGGCGAAGCTTGTTCTCAAGGTCGACGAGATATGGGACAGGGACTACTGGGTAAGCTACCTCGGCCCTGTTGCCGGAGACCTGGCGAACGCCTACGCAAACGCCTTCATAAAGTCGGATTCCTCCTACGTGGCCAACTCCAGCCTGACTGCCAGGAGGCTCTCGAGGCTGGGGGTGAGGCCGGAGAGGATAAAGGTCTTCGCTCCGGTCCTGGAGGACAGGGACCTGGGCCACATAAAGGACAATGCAGTCAAGAGGAACAGGGTCATATTCGCGGGCAGGCTGATAAAGGAGAAGAGGCTGGACAAGTGGCTTCATGCAGTTAAACTAGCGATGCAGAAGGACAGGAGGATAGAGGGCGTCATAATCGGTGAGGGCATCGAGAAAAAGAACATCGTGGCCAGGATAGCGGAGCTCGGCCTTGAAGGCAGAGTGGCAGTCAAGCCCTTCTTCAGGAACAAGGACGGGCTTTACAAGGAGATAGCCGGGTCCAAGGTCCTCCTCCACATGGGGGAGCGGGAGGGGCTGAGCGTGATAACCCTGGAGAGCCTTGCACTCGGCACCCCGGTCGTGCTGCCCGACTATTCGCCGATACCTAAGGAGGTGAAGGAGATGTGCGTGGTCGAGGAAGAGGGCAGGATACCCGGCAGGATAGCAGGAATGATGAAGGCCGGGAATTCCCAGATCAGGAACGCGGATAATCTCAGGCTCTTCTCCACGTCAAACGTGGTCAATTTTTACGAGGGCGTGCTGAAAGGATGATCCTATGAGCTCACTTGTAGTCGCGCTTCCCAACGATCTGTCCCTTGCGGGAGAGATAGGCAAGAAGGGCTCGCAGAACGGCATAACCTTCTACGACAGGAAGATGGGTGAGGAGGCCATAGTCGTCCTCACGCCGAGCGACGTCGCCGCGAAGTTCTACGCGATAGGCGAGATCATGTCGATCGCTGACATGGTCGTGATAAGCACCGCCAGCGTCGACGCGCTCCTGGGGGAGTCCATAATAGCCGCTTCGATGCTTGGCAAGAAGACCGTCTTCACCAAGGACAACGACATCTCCTCGATACTGAAGAGCGTGGCGCCTAAGGAGTACGAGCTCGTTGACAGGAAGGAGGTGCTTGGCAGGCTTATGGAATTCAGGCGGGACGCCTCGCAGAGCTCCGGGGAGCTGAGGATAGACACCGACAAGGCCTTCCCGGTCAAGGGCGTGGGAACAGTTATACTTGGCATAGTGCGCTCCGGGAAGGTCAAGGTCCATGACACGCTGCATTCAAGCTCCGGGAAGGAGATACTCGTCAGGTCGATACAGGTCCATGACGACGACTCGCAGGAGGCGGAGAGCGGGGAGAGGGTCGGGCTCGCCGTCAAGGGGGTGGATCACACCGAGATGGAGAAGGGCGACATACTGTCAAAGGACATGAAGCCCTACGTAAGCGCACTCACGGCCGACATCAGGAAGAGCCCGCTGGCCAGGGACGTGGAGATGGACGGCATGAACTGCACGCTGATATCGGGATTCTCGGTGATCAGCTGCAAGGTCTCGAAGAAGGAGAGTATGTTTTCCGTGAAGCTGGACAAGCCCACGGCCCTGTGGAAGAACGACGGCTTCATACTGATAAGGGACAAGGCGCCCAGGGTGATAGCCGCAGGGACCGTTGTGGAACTAGGATGAGAGCCTACTGCTTGCTCTCCTTCGCCCTCTTTGAGTCGAAGAACTTGGCGTCGGCCAGGATCATGTGCATGTCGCTGTCGAATCCCAGCGCGGACTTGAAGGCGTTGTGGTCTATAGTTATAGTGCTGTCAGAGTACGGGTCGTTTATGTAGAAGGCGTCCTTGTCGTATCCTTTCACCACCACCCAGTGAGGCGAGGACTCGAGGTAGGAGTTTATGGTGTTGGCGTCTATCAGGACTACCGGCAATACGTTTGCGGAAAGGGCCTTCTTTATCATCTGTACCGTGACAGGTCCGTGCTCCTCCTCAACGCCCATGCCGAAGGCCTTCTGCTTTATCTCGTTGAAGGATGAGGTGAGGGTGTCGAGGTTGACGTTCTCATAGACGGCCATCTTCCTGTCGTAACCCTCGTCCTTGGTGTTGCTGAGTATGCCTATCCTGGCTCCCCTCTTGGCCATGGCGTATGCGAGGCCGTACTTGGAGCCGTGCCAGACGCTTCCGTTGACCGATTCCTGCCAGATGTTGTATTCGCTCTCCCTCCTGAACTTGAAGTCCTGGTTGAGGTACTTGAGTACCATCATTGCCGAGGCTGCGGAGCTTGTGAATTCGTCGCTCTGCGGGTAGTGCGAGAGCTCAAACATGGCCTTCTCCTTTATCTTTGTCTTCCTTATCCTCGCCATGAACTTGTTTGTCTGCTTCGTGGGCCTGGCTGAGCTCTTCCTGCTTTTCGGCTTTGCCTTCTTTGTTGGTTTCCTTGACTTTTGCTTCATCATATCTCCATTTCATGATGTGCAGGGAGAGAGATTTGTTCAAACGCTTATTGAACTCTCGTAGGCCTAAGCCAACGGATCTTGAGTCCGCCGCATTTGACCAGGCTCTGCCATCCCTGCAGCATCTTTAGTTAATTGCCGCACCATATATAAAAAGGTGCTTTTATCACAAACCTATATATCATCTTTCCCCATATATATTACTTTCTATTTGGAATTATAGTGTAAAAAGCGGGTCTTTATGGAGGTCAAGAAGCTCACCGATTATAAGTTTGCTGTCGAAAAAGGGCAGATGCCTGGAATGAACAGGAATGTAGTAGTGTATGCCACGGAGCAGATGATGGAGAGGGTTAGGGGCGACAGGACGCTCCAACAGGCGGCAAATGTGTCGACCCTGCCAGGCCTTGCAGGGGACGTGCTTGTGATGCCAGACTGTCATGAGGGATATGGAATGCCCGTGGGAGGGGTAGCAGCATTTGACTCGGAAAACGGCATAATATCTCCTGGCGTTTGCGGATTTGATATTGGATGTGGGGTCAGATTAATAAAAACAAACCTGGAAAAAGAAGAAGTCGGGCCGAAGATAAACGGACTTGCTGATGTTCTATTTAAGAATGTTCCTAGTGGAGTCGGAAGCAGATTAAAGATAGGTTTTACGGAAAAGGACTTCGGGAAGATATGTGAGGAAGGGGTATCATACGCTATAGGAAATGGTTTTGGCTTCAGAGAAGATGAGGAACGAATAGAGGAATTTGGAGGTATGAAAGGTGGTGATTTCTCTAAAGTGACAAAAGAGGCCAAGTCAAGAGGACTATACCAGCTTGGAACCTTGGGGGCCGGGAACCATTTTCTGGAGGTTCAGTCTGTAGAAAAAATATTTGACGAGAAAGTTGCAAAGGCCTATGGACTTTGTCAGGGGCAGGTTGTGATTATGGTGCATACTGGTTCGAGGGGTTTTGGGCATCAGACATGCAGTGACTACGTCAGAAAATTGGTTGAATACAATACCAAACACAATCTAGGACTTGTTGATCCAGAACTTAGTTATGCTCATGTAGGAAGTAGTGAAGCCGATGATTATCTCGCTGCGATGACGTGCGGGATAAATTATGCCTTTACAAACAGACAGGTGATAACAGACTCCATACGTAAAGGCTTTGAGACTGTTTTTGGAAAAAGCGCGGATGCACTTGGCATGGAGATATTATACGATCTTTCGCACAATATAGTTAAGTTGGAGGAACATACGGTAGAGGGATCCAAGAAGAAGGTTTACGTGCACAGGAAGGGTGCAACCAGGGCCTTCCCGAAAGGGCATCCGGAAGTGTCAAAAGTATACAAGGCTGTCGGCCAGCCTGTGCTGATACCCGGAAGCATGACTACAGGAAGCTACGTTCTTGTGGGGACAGAAGGCGCGATGCAGGAGACCTTCGGCTCCTCATGCCACGGCGCGGGGCGCGTCATGTCAAGGCACCAGGCCATAAGGGAGATACCCGTATCAAGGACCTTCGAGGAGCTGAGGAAGAAGAACGTCGAGATACGCATCAAGACGAGGAAGCTGGTCAGCGAGGAGGCCGAGTGGGCCTACAAGAAGGTCGACGACGTGGTGGATGTCGTCGAGAAGGCAGGCATAGCGAGGATAGTGGCAAGATGCGCGCCGATGGCTGTCATAAAGGGCTGATCCCCTCGGACTGCGCAAGGATTGCGTCAATCCGTTAAGAGTGACATCCTCCCACGAATAAAATTCGTGGGCTTCCAATGGGGATTTTTGATTGGTCATCATGAAACCCCAAATGTAGTTCCTCGTTCTTCGACGACTGCCTTCATGTGCGAAGGTCTTACACCGTCTCCAGAGGCGTGA
>DATJMH010000011.1:0-11825 GCA_035508815.1 Saccharimonadales bacterium (SeqCode) | reverse complement strand
TCAGCGACCTCTTAAAGAGCAAGACAAAGACAGCACAGATTAACGAATTACTGCTAAAGATACTTTGCCATAATATTGTGGTAGTCAATAACGAGATTTCTTCAAATGTATATACATAGGTGATTAAAAGCAAAGTGATTTAGATTTTTGCATAGCATATAATAGGTTGGTTTTATGAAAAACTTTATATCTCTGCTTGGGGTTGGAGGCTCAGGAAAATCTACAACACTTAACAATCTGAGAGAGAGTTGTAATGGAGCGAAATTGAAATATAAACGTAAAGATGGAACAGCCATATGTAAGATAGATGATAATGTCGTTTTCATTCAAACATGGTCTCCCCAAGAGGCAGGTCATGGAAATATGGAAGAGGTATTAGACTTGCTTAAAGAAAGTATAGATTATATCGAAAAGATTGCTTCAATTTGTGGAATTACAAAATTTGTAATCGTAATGGCATTTAACTCAAAACCAAGAAATCCAGAACTACTCTTAGCATCAAGAAAATATGTTGAAGAACGGGGATATTCTTATGCCCAAATACCCAAAGAGAAAAACAAACGCAAGGACGATATTCTGCAAGATGTGAAGGAGATATTAAAGGGTAAGGAGGTAGTAAGTGTTGTTGCAGGTATGACAAGCGTAGAAGTTGTGTAAAAAGTATCAAATCTGTGTAAGAAGTCGCTTAAAAACACGATTTTTTACACAAAGCCGCGCCAATGCAAAGGTATTTAAGATATTTCCGACACAATACAATCCTAATGTTCGCGGTTTATTAGCAACGTTAATGTGAGTCTTATGGCCCAGGAAAAGCAGGAAAAAGGAAAGCATGAGGGTGCGACAAGCATCATCAGGATAGCCGGCAGGGACATCAACGGCAGCTTCAGGCTTGTCAGGGCGCTCATGCAGATAAAGGGCATAGGGTACAGCATGGCGCGCGCCATTGCGATGTCGTACGAGAAGGAGTACAAGATAAGCCAGGAGACATATTTGAAGGACCTCAGCGACCCGCAGGTTGCGCAGCTTGAGGCGATGATAAAGGAGCCGCAGAAGCTCAAGAACATCCCGAGGTTCATGCTCAACAGGAGGAAGGACTTCGAGACGGGCGAGGACATGCACGTCGTCGGAGTGGACCTCTCTGTCAAGGTACGACAGGACGTCGACCAGATGATCAAGATTCAGTCCTGGGTAGGACACAGGCATCAATATGGGCAGAAGGTAAGGGGACAGAGGACCAGGTCGACGGGAAGGACGGGCGCAACGATAGGAGTCATGAAGAAGGCTGCGGAGGCGCAGATGAAGGCGGCGCAGAAGTCAGGAACAGCTGAGGACAAGAAGTGATTGAATGGGAGCGCCGCGAAGAAACAGAAAGAAGTTCCAGAAGCCCTCGGACATGTGGAACAAGGAAAGGATCGACGAGGAGCACAAGCTCCGCGACGACTACGGCCTCAAGAACCTCAATGAGTTATGGAGGGCCACAAGCGAGATCAGGAGGATAAGGAGGAACGTGCGCGCTGTCCTTTCAGGAAAGGTAAGCGAGGGGACCGGCAAGGACCTCGTCTCACGACTGTCCAGATTCGGCATAGTCAAGGACGGCGCGATACTCGACGACCTGCTTGAGATAACGCCGCAGAACGTCCTCGACAGGAGGCTCCAGAGCGTAGTGCTGAGGAAGGGCCTGGCAAAGACGGCTAGGCAGGCGAGGCAACTCATCGCCCACGGATTCATAGCAATAAACGGAAAGAGGGCTAAGTCGCCTGGATACCTTGTCAGCAAGACTGAGGAGAACGCGATTACGTATTACAAGCCGATCACGATTGTACAGCCTGGAGACAGGCCTCCTGGCTCTCCGGAGCAGGGAACCGTGACGGCGGCAGCGGCTGCTCCTGCCGCGCCGGCAGCGGCAGAGGTCAAGGCAGAGTGATTCGATGGCAAAACCAGCAGCGGCGAAACCGGCGGCAGGGGCCAAGAAGCTCCAGAAGTCTGAGAAGGACGAGCAGGTGAGGAAGGGAGAGCTCAGCTACGAAACGGAGGTCGCAGCGGTCCAGGAAAAGATAAAGCCAAAAGGGACAAGATGGGGGGTGGCGCACATCTTCTCCTCGAAGAACAACACTATAATAACGCTTACCGACCTCTCGGGAGCGGAGACAATCGCAGTGGGAAGCGGGGGCATGGTAGTCGAGGCGGACCACGAGGAGGGATCTCCTTTCGCTGCGACTCAGGCAGCCTACAGGGTATCCGCAATAGCACTAGAGAAAGGGATCACGCACATCAACATCAAGATAAGGGCGACGGGAGGCCACGGCTCGAAGACTCCGGGACACGGAGCGCAGGCGGTGGTAAGGGCCCTGGCAAGGAGCGGATTCAGGATAGGCGCGATTGAGGACGTAACCCCGATGCCGACAGACACTACAAAGAGGCCTGGCGGAAGAAGGGGAAGGAGAGTCTAGTTCCTTGACAGCTCCAGAAAGGCTTCAAAGTCTTTGCCATCGTAACGCAGATGATGGTAGTCATTCAGGAACGATAGGGGACCGGTCCTTCGTTGTTTACTATGTTCGGCCTCTATTCTCTGGCTGGGTACGAATATTCTTCCTTCAGTGGTATCCACGGCTATGGCCCTGCCCGCATTCCCAGAGCAATATTGCTCATGGAGCGTGTCCATGCCAGTTATTCTTATCTCGGGGCTGGAGCTTAGGTACTTGATAATGGTGGAGAGGATGTCGCAGTCGCTCAGGCTGCCTCCGTAGAGGAAGACCTCCTTGCTGCCCTTCATGAACTGCTCCAGGCGGCGGATGGTGCTCTCCGCAGACTCGTAGTCGCGCATGTGCGACTCCATCCATATCCTCCTGTCCGCGCTGGCCGCGATCAGGGCTACGCACTGGATAAGGCCGTAAGTGACCAGGAAGCGCGCGCCTCTTACCACCGGCGAGCCGAGCGCGAATCCTCCGGTGCCCACGACCAGGGTGTCGTTGGGATCCAGGTCAGCCCTGCCCAATTCCAATGCCAGGCCCTCCCGGCGCCTCAGGACGCTCCTTGCCTCGGCCTGCCCTGCCATGGCAGGTGCCCTGGCCCCGGTAATCTGCATTGATGCAGCCATTTCATCAAGATAGGATGTGAATTTCCTGATATTTAAACTCGGTCGGGCCCGGGTAGTTAGTTTTATAAAGCTCCTTTGCGAGTTATATCTGCTTTCCGCATGGTGCTTTTCTGACGACGCTTCAGCCATTGATATTCATTGTTGGGGACTTCGGCGCGGGAGACCTGGCCTTCGCCGAGATAAAGCGGAAGATAAAGAACAGGATCCGCGAGGCCGACATAGACTATGTGACCGTCCAGTCGTACAGCACCATCTCGACGGGATTCTGCATCTACCAGATAGCCCTCGACCACGACGGCGCGGACAGGAAGGGCGGGAACTACATATTCTCGAACACCGCGCCGCGCCGGGACAACCCAAACCCGAGGAAGGAGAACGAGGGGGAGGGACTTGTCTATGCGAAGCTGGAGACAGGGCTTGAGGTCGTGGCCGTGCTATCCGGATACACATTCTCGTTCATAAAGCCGATGATAAGGGAGCTGCGCTACATCAAAGTTGACAACAAGGGCTCGCAGTTCAGGTCCAGGGACAAGTACCCGGAGCCGCTCTCGATGATAATAAAGGGGGACTACTCCTGCCTCGGAGAGAGGATAGACATTGAAAGGATACCGGACCCTCCGCGAAACAGGATAGCATACGTCGATGGCTACGGGAACATCAAGCTTACAACCAGGGTTTCAGACATGAAGGTCAGGGAGGGCGAGAGGGTGGCCGTGGAGATAAAGGACAAGGAGATGTTCGGCGTCTATGCTGTGGGCATGTTCAGCATAAAGGAGGGCGACCTCTCCGTGGCGCCGGGCTCCTCGGGCCCCCTGGAGGACAGGTTCCTCGAGGTAAGCATAAGGCTGGGCAACGCGTGGAAGGCGTTCGGATGCCCCAGGGTTGAGGAGGAGGTCTCCGTCAGGAAGACCAAGGGCATCTGAGAGATGTTAGCGGACCGCGCCTGTTATGGACAGGTAGGAATACGCGATGCCGAAGAGCAGTATCACCAGGACAAGGCCTATTGAGGATATGGCGAGTGATGCGCGCAGACCGATCCCCTGCTTTTTGGAGAGAGTCTTGGTGCAGACGGCCAGCTTCCAGAGTATGGGAACAAGCGTTACCGGGATCATCAGGGATTTCGCGCCGCTCAGCAGGAGCAGCTGGTAGGACAGGTCCGGTATCAGGTTTTGCGAGGAGACGACAGGATGGACTAGAAAGTTTATGAAAATGAAGGCGAGCAGGGGAAAGAAGATGACCATCGGGAAGGAGGAGTAGAGGGTCATTGCCGCCAGCTGCCCGTATGACGACCTGGACCGGCCATAGAGCTTGTAAGTGGCGTAGATGATGGCCGCCTTGGTTGACTCTATGACTGGCATGCCGACAAGGAGGATCGCCAAACCGAGAGCCGCGTATTCAAGCGCGGCCGGCACAGAGGATCCCAGGAGAAAGAGGGCGGCCAGGTTTGATGCCAGGAATGCCGCAGCGAACGGCAAAGAGTACCTCCAATAGGCCCTTGCAGCTGAGGCTGCACCGCGGGACTTCAGTATCGCTTCAGGCTTGAGTGGGCCGGGAAGTGGCATGGTAAAAGATAATGCCCCAAGTCTAAAATACTATGCGGGCTTGTAGGGCCTGCCCGAGTTTTCCGATATCCGGAGCAGGACCATAATCACCATAGGCACTGCGACGCCCTCCGCCACTGTCACTGCCAGCGGGACTCCGGCTATGGCCAGCGGGAAGGTGAAGGAGTACCTGTAGAACCCCAAGGCTATCGAGGTTATGTCTATGAGGAAGCCTGTCAGCATGCCGAAGGCGAAGTGCATGAGCCTGGCGTTCTGCCCGAGCCTCCTTGCAAAGTAGTTCCCGAGCACGAAGGCCGTGCCTATGTACGGGATGTAGGTCAGAGGGTCCAGCCATGAGACAGAGAGGAGCTGCGGGGTCACAAACGGCGTCCAGAGCCCGAGGTGCACCAGGACTGCGTCGCAGGCGAAGCCGCATAGGACTGCGAAGCAGGAAAAGAGGAGGTAAAAGCGCGGGTTCCGCCTTATGTCCCTGTACGCGACGGAGAGGAACGCCGCGAAGATTATTACGGCGTATGCGGCTGGCGGGAACATTCTATCGGGGTAAATGGATGTTGAAACCTTTTATACCTTCTCGATTAAAGATTAGACATGATACTTGTCACCGGCTCCACGGGGTTCATCGGTAGGAACCTGACCCCAAGGCTCATAGCGAGTGGGGAGGAGGTGAGGGTGCTTGCACACAATCCCGCGCTTGCCGGGAAGCTCTTTCCAGGCGCGGCGGTTGCGGAGGGAGACCTTCTCGACAGGGGCTCGATAAAGGCCGCGATGAAGGGCGTAAGCAGGGTGATCCACCTGGCAGGCCTGATAGACTACAAGGACAGGAAGAGGCTGTTCGAGACCAACTACCAGGGGACCAAGAACCTCCTTGAGTTTTGCGGCGGAGTGGATAAGATTGTCTTCTCATCCAGCGTCGCCGTCTTCGGGAAGGTGGAGGGAAAGGCAGGGGACAGGACGGTCCCGCACCCTGACGAGCCCTACGGCGAATCGAAGATGATGGCCGAGAAGCTGGTCACCGACTCTGGCATAAAGTCAGCGGTGCTCAGGCTGGCGCCGATATACGGCGAGGGAAGCCCGTGGTTCGGGCATTTCCTCAAGATGCTCTCATGGGGCATACCCTGCCCCAGGACCGAGAGCATGGTCCAGCTTGTGCATATATCCGACGCGGTCCGCGGCATAGAGCTGGCAATGAAAAGGGGGAGCGGCAGGTTCATCATAGCAGACGAGAAGCCTGTGAGGCTGATGCACGTGACCGAGAAGCTGGTGGGCTTCCTTGGCAGGAGATACTGGACCGTGCCGAAGTGGATGATAGAGCTTCCTGCGGGCCTCCTTGGCATGGGATCCTTGGTGAGCCTCCTGATGGAAAACAGGGTATATGACATATCGAGGTCCAAGAAGGTCCTCGGTTTCAGGCCGGCTGCGGACATGGACCTGGAGCTGAAAAGGATGGTCGAGTGGTACCTCGCGCACAGGGGCAGCGAGGGCGAGCACTAAAGGGCCGCGGCTCCCAGATACCACAGCAGCGCGAAGAGCGCGACCATGGCAAGGGAGACGTCGAAGTTGTCGTCTATGTGGAATGGCTGGCTCTCCAGGAAGGCGGCGAAGGCGGCGAACAGGGGCGCGATTGGGCCTATGAAGAAATACGAGACCGCCAGGACCGTCGCGAAGTAGGCGAGGGTGCCCCCGGCGCTCTTGTTCCGGTTGTACGGCAGCCTTGGGGTCCTGAACGACATGCCTACCAGGGTTGAGAACGAGTCCGCAAGGAAGATGGCCGAGAATACAACTATTATCGGGTTCCTGGTGAGGAACGAGGCCGCCACAAGCGATCCTATTGCGAGCCACCGCGCCCCCGAGCCAAGGATGGTGCCGTCCCTTTCGAGCCCGTAGATGAACCTGGATACCGCGCCAGATTTCCTGGAGAGGGCGTAGTTTCCCAGCAGGGACCCTATTATCACGAACCAGAAGAGCACGGCGTCTGCCATGTTGCTACTGAGGAAGTAGAAAACCGCTATCAGGAAGACTCCCGCAACGACCTGGACAGCGTTCCTTGACAGCTCGGCGTCCTTGCGGATCGTTTTTTTCCTTATGAACGCTATGTTGGATCCGCTGAACATACCCAGGAAGAGGGACTGGAGCATGAACTGCGCGCCGATTGTGTAGGCAAGGCTAGCGTAGAGCAGGCCCACGAGTATGAAGAGGTAGCAGAGCCTTGTCCCATAGGAGGATATTATGGCGCTGAATATTATGACTCCGCTAAGCAGGAGGGCCACGCTGGTCTGCTCGTAGTGGAAGAGGATTATGCCCAGGAGGAGGACGGCGCAGTAGATGGCCAGTTCCCTGAACCTGGTCAGCCTGTAGAGCCTGTACGCGAGTATCAGGGAGGCTATCGCATAGAGTATGTACAACGAAACAACGTTCAGCATTCTCCCATCGCCGGCTCACGCAAGATAGATAACCCATGCTGCTATTATAAACCCTGCTGCGATTATGAGGGGCACCTTCCTCTTGCCTGCGTAGATGACCTCCCTGCTGACCTTGAGCAGGATGTCGTCGGTGCCGGTGCCCCATACCTTGAAGCCCTTCACGGTCTCGGTCGAGTAGGAGTAGCTGGCCCTCTCCATGCTGCCTATCGCGTTCCTTATCATAGGCTCCAGCGCCGCTATCATCTCCGAGGCCTTTGTCTCCCTGCCGAGCACGTTGCTCGCCGGCAGCGCTATGGTATTGACCGCGTGCGTGTCGGTGGTGCATAGCTCGGCCTCCATGTTGAACCTCTTCCTTATGTAGGAGAGTACCTCGTCGCGGAATCCGGGCAGCATGTTGTTCGCGTCGAAATAGACCATGCAGAACCTCTTCCCGGAGAAGCCGAAGACGGCGACGCTGGTGTAGCCGGGGCCCAGGTCCCTCCGCTGGAGCTTCTTGGAGAGCATGTCGGAGTCCGCGCCGAAGAGCAGCTCTGCGCCCCTCCCGGGATTGGATGCAATCATCCTCCTGATGGCGCTTCCGTACCTCTCCACGTACTTGCTTCCCTCGTATATCCCCTTCAGCTCCTCGGAGTTCGAGGACTCTGTCCTGGAGTTGTGCGCGTCGACCAGCATGACGTTCCTGAACCTCCTCGCTGCTATCTTCGCAAGGCCGCGGCCCACCGCCTTCTCCATGTCCTCGGTGACCATCGGCGCCTTGGTGAGCGTGAGTATGCAGGAGTCGCCTATGCCTATGCCTATGGCAGTGCATGGGCCGTCCCTACCCATTGAGATTGAGCCCCTGGCCTTCCTGAATGATGCCACCGGTATCCTGGCGACGTGGTCGGCTATGGCTCCGGACATCTGGTGTATCTGCCGCGTGCTGACAGGGTTGTCCTCGAAGCTGACTGCCCCGTGCATTATGAAGGGCGCGGCGCCGAACCTTTCCGTTATCTTCCTGCCGAACTGCTCCGTGGCTATGCCGCCGCCTACCTCGTGGAAGGGGCCGTAGTGTATGTCGGGATTGACGAAGACGGCCTTGATGCCGTCCCTGCCCCTCAATGCAAGTATGTCCACATTGACGTCCCTCTTGATCCCGGTGGCGCTGAAGACCTCGACGTCCTTGGTGATGTCGTAGAGCCACTGGTTGACCATTGCCGTTATTATGTCGACGCCGCTGACCTTGAGGGCCTTCTTGGCGGGCCTGTCCATTATGTATAGTATGGCGTAGCCCACGACCATGAAGACTATCATGCCGGCCCAGAGCTTTATCAGGACCGAGGTTATCTGGACGCTAACGTCGAAGGTGTACTTGCCCAGGGGTATGAAGAGCAGGACGTTGAGGAGCGGCTGTATCGCGGCGGTGAGCACCTGGCTCCTCCTCTGGTTCATGACCACCCGGTTTATCAGGAACCAGTAGCCGTAGATCAGCGCGTTGCTGAGTATGAGTATCAGGTACGCCAGGGTGTAGTCGTGGAGTATCGCGAAGAAGAGGGAGTTGATTATGAAGAAGCACGAGTACAGCATCGATATCGCAAGCACCGCGAAGAAGGCGTGCTTGAGCCTCATCTTCCTTTTCATTGTCTTTATGAAGATTACAGTGAGTATGCTGGGCACTGTTATTGTTATGATGCCTATGCCTATGCCGAATAGCACCGACTGGTACAGCCCTACCCCGGAGTGGAGGTGCGTGAACAGGTAGGCTATTATCCCGGTGGCCATGCCGAGGACGACGAAGAGGAGGGCCTGGAGTGCGCTTCCCGGGGCCTCTATGTTGAAATAACGTGAGAAATGGGTAACGTCGCGAATTTGATCCGGCATTCAAACCTAACCCTGTCTGCTACCTTCCGAAGCGCCTCTGCCTCCTGCTGTAGTCGGCGAGCGCCCCGTGCAGGTCACTTTTCGTGAAGTCGGGCCACAGCTTCTTCGAGAAGTAGAGCTCCGAGTACTCGGTCTGCCATGGCATGAACCCGGAGAGCCTCTGCTCCCCTGATGTCCTTATCACCAGGTCTATCTCGGGCACCGCGCTGGATATCAGGTACCTTTGTATTATGCTGTCGCTTATGCCGGCCGCGCTCCTGGCGTTCCTGACCGCGCCCCTGACCGCATGGACTATGTCGTCCCTGCCGCCGTAGCCTATGAGCATGTTTATGACGCGCTCCTTGTACTTCCTGGTCTCGCGCTCGAGCCTTGCCAGGGACTGCCTGAGGTCGGGCGGGAGCAGCTTCTTGTTGCCGACTATGACGAACCTTGTCCGGTTCTTGTGGAGCCTCTCTATTATGGACTTGTCGTTCGCGACCTTCTTGTATATCCCGAAGAGCGTGTTCGTCTCTGCGCTGTCGCGCTTGAAGTTCTCAGTGGAGAAGGCCCAGACCGCTATGTTGTTTATGCCGTACTGCATGCACCACTCGCTGAAGCTTATGAACTTCTTGACACCGACGTCGTAGCCGTTGAGGACCGAGAGCCTGTGCGACCTTGCCCACCTCCTGTTCCCGTCCGGTATCAGGGCTAGCGTCTTCGGCATGGCTTTTTCAGGCATCAAATCACTCAGTTATCGTCTATCCTGAGGATAATGATAAACGAAGATATATATAAATTGGTAGGGATTCCTGAGCGGGCAGGACACTTATTTATACATTGGCAGGGATATCCTACTGGTTGAATGGATTACGAGTCGGCCATACGCACCATAGAGGCGGCAGTGAGGACAATCCCGGATTACCCGAAGCCGGGAATCATGTTCAGGGACATAACACCTGTGCTCCAGGACGGCAGGGCATTCGCGGCCTGCATAGACGCGCTGCTGGAGAAGGTGAAGGGCTTCAAGGCCGATTACATCGTCGGGATAGAGGCCAGGGGCTTCGTGATAGGCTCCGCGCTCGCCTACAGGATGGGCCTGGGATTCATACCGGCGAGGAAGAAGGGCAAGCTGCCGTACAAGGCGGTCAGCATGGACTACGAGCTCGAGTACGGCACCGCGACGCTCGAGATGCACGAGGACTCCCTAAGGAAGGGGGACCGCGTCTTGGTGATAGACGACCTGCTCGCGACCGGAGGTACGGCCAGCGCTGTCGGAAGGCTCGTGGAGAAACTGGGCGGGAAGGTGGAAGGGTACGCCTTCGTGATAGAGCTTCCGGACCTCAGGGGGAGGGAGAAGCTAGATGGAAGCAGGATAATATCATTGGTCAAGTTTCTGGGAGATTGAATGGCAATTGAGTACAACAAGAAGAGGATGCTCGCCAAGGGCGTCAAGGACATAAGGCTGACGAAGGACATGAAGGTCGGGGAGCTCATGAAGGGCATGGACAGGGTGGGGGGCTTCTCCGCCCAGCACATGATAGAGGGCATAGAGATAATGAGAAGGATGAAGGAGGACAAGGACTCCTACAATTTCTTCTCATTCACCGCAAACATAGTCTCCACCGGGCTGAGGGGCATGATCGCCGACTCCGTGAAGTACTTCGACGCGCTCATGATAACCTGCGGGACCCTGGACCACGACCTGGCCAAGGCCTACGGCGGGAAGTACAGCCTGGGGACCTTCGAGGCAGATGACAGGAAGCTGCACGAGATGAAGATTTACAGGCTGGGGAACATATTCATAGCCAACGACGAATACGGATTGACGGTCGAGGACTACTTCAAGGAGATAATGGGAGACATCTACACGTCAAAGGGCTACAAGAAGGAGTACAGCCCGAGCGAGCTCCTCTTCGAGTTCGGCAGGAGGATGAAGGATCCCCATTCGATAATCAGGCAGGCATACCTGAACAACGTGCCGATATTCTGCCCGGGCATAGTGGATGGGGCCTTCGGGACGCAGCTCGCGATCTACTCGCAGGACCACGACTTCAAGCTCAACCTCCTGAGGGACGAGCTGAAGCTGAGCGACGTCTCGTTCGACAACAAGAAGACCGGGGCGCTGATGGTCGGGGGAGGCATAAGCAAGCACCACGTCATCTGGTGGAACCAGTTCAAGGGCGGCCTCGACTATGCGGTTTACATCACGACCGCATCGCAGTACGACGGAGGGCTGTCTGGCGCGAGGCTGACCGAGGCTGTCTCGTGGGGCAAGGTCAAGGAGAAGGCGAAGTACGTTACCATCGACGGAGACGCGACCATAATATTGCCGATAATGTTCTCTGCGCTGAACCTGTTCTGATTCTATGCCTCTACCTACAGGCGCTTGTCCAGATTGAAGAGCTTAAGGCCTATCTCCTTGTCGAATTTCTTGGACTTGCCGCTTCCCAGGTCCTGGAGCATTATCTCTAATGTGGCTGAGACATCCGCCTCGACAAGATGGCCCCCGAAGGCCCTCATCCCCTCGTCGGAGAGGCTGATGTGGCCGTGCACCAGCGGATGCCCCTCGAAGACTGCCACGTTTCCCATGAAGCTTGTGACCTCGAATATCCCTCGCAGCTTCTTTTCGCTGTATTTCCTGCTGTCTACCCTGTAGTGCGCTACTGTCGGGTTCTCTATTGAGCCTATGCCGGTGAACATCGCGTTCTTTATCCCGAGTTTTTCGCAGAACCTCTTTATCGAAGAGTTGACCTCCTCTCCCCGTTCAAGCCTAATGAGGAATAACTTGTCCTTAATTGCCGAGTAGTGCATGATACCATATAGTAATTCAACATATGATAATTTAATTCTGACTTCGAAGTTTGTGTCGTTGATTTTCAGTTAATTCCACGTAGCGCCTTTACAATGGGG
>DATJMH010000010.1:0-8348 GCA_035508815.1 Saccharimonadales bacterium (SeqCode) | reverse complement strand
AATTTACACCATCATACTTTTACTAGTGTTCTCTAGCGGTTTATAAACCTATTTGCTCAGCTTTAAATATCTGGGAATTCGAAGGTGTATTGCGATAAGATGGTTGGACCTAAGCAATTAACTAAAGCCGATATACTGAAGCGATTAGAGAGATATGCACCTCGAAAAGAGATTTTAAAGGTAGCCGGGGATGATACACAAGCAATTGCGATTTGCTTAAAACTGAGATCTTACTATATAAATTTCAACCCTGCAACAAATCCCAGTGGGCATAAATTCTTTGATGGTTTCGCAGATGTAGTTGTTCAAGACAGAACAAAGCACGCTGAATATTGTTATAAAGAAAAAGAACCGCTAAGACTTCTTGAGGATGCTGGAATAAAAGGAAAAGACATTGTAAGATTGCATGAAGAGATTTGTAGAGGTCAGATAGCCTTTACCTATGAGACACTTGCGCTTGATATGACAGCAGTGTTGCTAGGCCTGCCTGAACCAAGAAGGTAGATAGTTTCACTGCAATAATATAGTTGTCTGAGACTTTATTGACATGTTTGTCTCTATAACCACATGGAGGCACAGGGAATCGAACCCAGGCCTACGCCGTGTAAAGGCGCCGTCCTACCATTAGACTATGCCTCCGCTTTGTCTTGAGTGCCTCTTGCAGAACCTCTCTATCCTTCTTACCGAGTCCTCGAGGACCTCCTTCGGGGCGAGGGCGACTATTCTTATGTGGTCTTTCATCCCGAAGCCAGATCCCCTCGCTATCTGGACCTGCTCCTCCTTGAGGAGCTTCTGGATGAACTCCTTGTCGTCCCTTATCCTCAGCCTATCCATATTCAGCTTGGGAAATATATAAAATGCGCCGTTCGGCACCACGGTGCTCATGTACTCGCTCCTGTTTATCAGGTTCGCCGTGAAGGTCACCCTCCTTGCTATCTCCTTCCTCATGGACTCTATCGACTTCTTGTGCTGTGCTGTGTTGTTCATTCCCTCCACGAGCGCGTACTGCGAGGGCGTGCTTGGAGAGAGCCTCAGGCTCGCGAGGTCGGTGAGCCTGGCCTTGACCCCTGCCGAGACCTTGTCGTGCTCCGGTACCATCAGGAAGCCTATCCTGAATCCTGTTGAATCGTAGCACTTTGATGCACCGTTGAGTATGATGTGGGGTATGCCCTTTGCCAGTTTTGATATGCTGGTGAACTTTGCGCCGTTGTATACTATCTCGTCGTAGATCTCGTCGCTTATCAGCATCATGCCGTGGTTCTTTGCTATCTCGACTATCTCCCTGAGTACCTTCTCCTCCAGGACTGTGCCTGTCGGGTTGTTTGGGTTTGCTATCAGAAGGTACTTGCTCTTCTTCTCTTTCTGGGTCTTCTTGAGGGTTCTTTCCAGCTCGTCGGTATCCGCGGTCCAGTTCCTTTCCTCAATGTAGTTGCCGGTGACGACTTTACCTCCGTAAAGCCTCAGGTAGGAAAGGTATGGAGAGTAGTAGGGCCTGAAGAGCACCGCGGTGTCTCCACGGTCTATCAGCGCGGCATTGATCAGGGTTATGGCCTCGCTGACCCCCTGCGTCACCATCACGTCCTCGCCCGCCATGTGCCCCCCATAGAGCCCGTTCTGCCTCCTTGCCACTGCCTCCCGCAGCTCGGGTATGCCCATGACGTTCGAATAGCTGGTCTTCCCCTCCCTGAGCGCCTTGACGTAAGCGTCTACTATGTATTTCGGTGTCTTGAAATAGACTGCGGGGTCTCCCGTGCCCAGGCTGATGACCTTCTTGCCCTGCTTCCTCAGCCTGGCGACTATGGCGTCCTCCGCCCTGATCACGTTTATCGCGTGTTTGCTGGTCTCTGATAGCAATTGCATGATGATGCCTAAGATTACAACTCACATATTAATTATAAAGATATGCCCGTCTTGGACTCTGCCAGGGGCGGCGCTTATTTGCCTACAAGTTCGGCGTCCTCTATCATATAGAGGCCTCTTGCTCCATTCCACTCCTTCCTTGCCCTGTTTATCCTTATCCTCTTCCTGAAAAGGGGGGCGTTGAGCACAAAGCTTTCTGCCTCGCCGCCCTCAAAGAGCATGTTTATGTTGTACCTCTTGTTGAGCTCCACGAGCTTTGCAATCATCTCCTGGTCTATCCTCTTTCCGAGGAAGGAGTCGTCGAAGCCCTCGGCCGCGACTGCGGCTATTATAGCCTCGTACTTCTCCGAGAGCTCATTCAGCTCCCTGAGGGGCTCTATGTGCCAGAGGGGCGCCATGTTCTCTATGCCGAGCCTTGTGGCTATGTTGCCTATCCTGTCGGCCTGGTACTTGCTGTATGTCGCGCCGGTCACCAGGAACCTGACGTCATTGTCCCTGAACGCCATCTCTAGGTCGGCGAGCTCGTCCTCCTTCTTCCCCTGGGTCTTGACGAAGACCTGCTTTATCCCCATGGCCTCGGCCTGCAGGCTTGTGAACTTGAGGTTTGGGTAATGGAACATGTAGCTTTCCTTGTTCTCCGGAAGCATGGTTATGATAAGGTCTATCTTGACCCCGCTCTCCACGGCCTTGTGCAACGACAGGGTGGAATCCTTTCCTCCGCTGAACAGGCATGCGTTCGACATGATTAACCACGTTTATTGACTTAACAAGCTGTAATTTATATGAGGAAAAACCTATTTAAGGCGTGTGATTTATGCCGAACCGAGTCCCAATCCAGGAAAGGCGCAGCCTAGACTTCAAGGAGTCAATTGAAAGGATGCGCCTTTGCGTTGACACCTTCAGATCCAATTGCATAGGGACTGCCTTATACATAGTGGGAATGCAGGGGCATGACAGCTACAGGAACCCTCGTTTGATACTTGGGGAAGAGGAACGAAGGCTGCAAAGAATCCCCAGTCCGGAGATAGGATGCTTGGTCTCCTGGCAGGAGAGCCTGACTTTTGCATCAGAAAAAGGCAGGCCGATAGAGGTCTATCATATGGGAGTGGTGTTATCAACAGACCCGATAAAAGTGGCTCACAGGGATGGGACTAAAGGTCCTTTTTATAGCGAGGTTCCAGTTTGGATCCCTGACGAATTTTACATGGACCACAACGTAGAGAGGCTTTTCTACCTTCCCAGAATCGATTAGGAGCCGGCTTTGGCGAGCCTCTTCTTCACGTGCTTCAGCGCCGAGAAGGTGTCCCTGTCAATCTCCTCGAGCCTTGTTGATATGTATTTCGCCTGGGACTTGAACCTTGGGATCACAATGTAGTCAAGCGCGTTTACCCTCCTCTTTGTCTTCTCGACCTCCAGGACAATCCTCTTGAGGCCCTGCTCCCTCTGCGCCGCGTCTATTATCGCATCGACGGCCTCGCTGAAGGATGCGTTTATGTCGTCTACCGCGACGCTTGTTGAGAGCATCCCCAGCAGCGCCTCGCTGTGCTTCTCTCCCTTCTGTACCTCCGGGACCTTGACTCCCATGATGTTCCTCACCGAGAGGCTGATCGGCTCAATCTCCCTTATGTGGTTGGACGCCTCCTCGAGCTCGAAGTTGCCCACGTACGCATATGCAATTCCCAGTGTCTTGTAGGCCCTCTGGAGCACCTCGTACATGTAGTCTCGGTCCTTCCCCGCGCTCTTGAGCAGCTTGAGGAACTCGAGCACCAGCACCTCCCTCTTCTTCTTTAGGATGCCGTATCCCTTCCTCGCCATAGCGGTCCTCCTCCTGGTGGAGATGAGGTTCATCCTTGTCGGTGTTATGCGCTCTGCCATTTCACTCCTTCTTCTTGTAGTATTTCTTGATGTAGTCCTCCTTGATCCTGGTGAGCTCGGTTTCAGGAAGTGCGGAGAGAAGGTCCCATCCTATTGAGAGTGTCTCCTCTATGGTCCTCTTCTCGTAGAAGCCCTGTCCTATGAACTTCCTCTCGAACTCGTCTCCGAACTTGAGGTACCTCCTGTCGCTGTCCGAGAGTGCCTCGGCCCCCACTATCGAGCTGAGGCTCTTTGCCTCCTGCGCCCTTGCATATGCGCCGTAGAGCTGGTCCGCGACTCCCCTGTGGTCCTCCCTTGTCTTTCCGTTGCCTATCCCGTTGTTCATAAGCCTTGAAAGCGAACCAAGCGGCGTTATCGGAGGGTATATTCCCCTGTTCTTGAGCTCCCTGCTTACGTAGATCTGGCCTTCGGTGATGTATCCCGTCAGGTCAGGTATGGGGTGCGTGACGTCGTCGCTAGGCATTGTCAGTATATCAAGCTGCGTTATGGAACCCTTCTTCCCCTTGACAACTCCTGCCCTCTCGTAGAGGCTTGCGAGGTCGGTGTACATGTAGCCAGGGTATCCCCTTCTTCCGGGAACCTCCTCCCTCGCGCTCGATAGCTCTCGCAGCGCCTCGGCATAGTTTGTCATGTCGGTCAGTATTACAAGGACGTGCATGCCCTTTTCATATGCGAGGAACTCGGCAGTCGTCAGGGCGAGCCTTGGCGTCAGTATTCTCTCTATGCTGGGGTCGTTTGCAAGGTTTATGAATGCAACAGTCCTTGAAAGGGCGCCGGTCTTCCTGAACTCGTTTATGAAGTAGGTCGCGTCGTCGTTCATCAGGCCTATTCCTGCGAAGACCACAGCGAAGGCCTCGCTCTGGTTCTTTACGCTTGCCTGCCTTGTTATCTGCGCTGCTATCTCGTTGTGAGGAAGACCTGAGCCTGAGAAGAGAGGAAGCTTCTGGCCCCTTACGAGGGTGTCGAGCCCGTCTATTGCAGATATGCCCGTCTCTATGAAGTCGCTGGGCATCTGCCTTGCGACAGGGTTGATGGGCTCTCCGTTTATGTCCCTCTTGTCCTCGTATGAGATTGTTGTCTTTATGTCCAGAGGCCGCCCCTGTCCGTCGAATATCCTTCCGAGCATGTCTTCGCTGACCCCAAGCCTGAATGTCTCCCCCAAGAAACTAACGGAGGTCTTGTTTACGTTGATCCCGTCTGTCCTCCCGAATACCTGGACCACTGCGTATTTCTCGGTTGTGTCGAGCACCTGGCCTAGCCTGAATTCTCCGCTTGCCATCCTTATCTTGACTATCTCGTTGTAGGCCGCGCTTCCGACCTTTCCCACCACAACCAACGGTCCAGCTACGCTTTCTATCGTGTTGTATTCCATTTCGAACTTCATGGTATCACCTTTAACCTCCCTGCGCCTCCTCCTTGAGGAGCGCGCTGAATTCCGAGTCGATGTGCTCTCTCACCTTCTTTCCCGTAGTCTCTGCCTCTGGTTCCTTCAAGGACTTCATCCTTGATATCTCGGCCTTTACTGCCATCTTGACTATCTTCTCTATCGGTACGCCCTTTGTTATGGCGTCACTTGCAGACTTGGCGAAGTGGAGCATCGTGGAGATCATGATCGACTGCTTCTTCAGGCTGGTGAACGCGTCTATCTCGTCGAACGCGCTCTGCCTGAGGTAGTCCTCACGCAGCATCCTTCCTATGTCGAGTATTATCCTCTCCGAGTCCGGAAGCGCATCCTCTCCCACCAGCTGCACGATGTCCTTGAGCTCCGCCTCCCTCTGGAGCAGACGCATGGCCTCCTTCCTGTCAACTATGAACTCCTCCCCGGCGTTCTTCTTGTACCACTCCTCCAGAGGATCAAGGTACAATGAGTAGCTGTTGAGCCAGTTTATGGATGGGAAGTGCCTCTGGTTGGCGAGCGAGGCGTCCAGCGCCCAGAAAGCCTTGACCACCTTGAGGGTTCCCTGTGATACCGGTTCGGTTATGTCACCACCTGCAGGCGAGACCGCGCCTATGATGGTGACAGATCCTATCTTTCCGTTCAGGGTCTCCACCTTTCCGCTTCTTTCGTAGTACTCGGCAAGCCTCTTCGGAAGGTACGCAGGGTATCCTTCCTCTCCAGGCATCTCCTCAAGCCTTGCAGAGATCTCTCGCATTGCCTCTGCCCACCTTGAAGTTGAGTCTGCCATGATCGCCACGTTGTAGCCCATGTCCCTGAAATACTCGGCTATCGTTATCCCTGAATAGATGCTTGCCTCGCGTGCCGCGACAGGCATGTTGGAGGTGTTTGCAACTAAGATGGTTCGGTCCATGAGCGGTTTTCCGCTCTTCGGGTCCTTGAGCGCAGGGAATTCGACCAGAACGTCTGTCATCTCGTTTCCTCGCTCCCCGCAGCCGACGTATATTATGACGTCCGCGTCAGACCATTTGGCCAGCTGCTGCTGCATTACGGTCTTGCCGGATCCGAACGGTCCTGGGATTGCCGCTGTCCCGCCTTTCGCAATAGGGAAAAGCGTATCTACCACGCGTTGGCCGGTTACCAGAGTCTCATCTGACCTGAACTTGCCCCTTATCTGCGAGGGTATTCGCACAGGGCGCTTCTGCATCATTGTGATCTTGGTGGTCTTTCCCTTCGCCTCTACCTCAGCTATCTCATCCTCCACTGTGAAGTTGCCTCCCTTTATGCTCTTTATGACCCCTTCCGTTCCGTTCGGTACCATTATGTAGTGCTTTATCAGGTCTGTCTCCTGGACGTGGCCGAGTATGGTGCCTGGCTTGACGTGCGACCCCTTCTTTATCTCTTTGTCGACTATGAACTGCCACCTCTACTTCCTGTCGATAGAATCGACGTTGATCCCCTTTGAGATGAATGTGCCGCTCTTCTTCTCTATTGAGGTCAGCGGCCTTTGTATCCCGTCGAATATCCCGCTCATTATCCCAGGCGCGAGCTCTACGGACAGCGGAAGTCCGGTGGAGACCACCTTCTCGCCGGGCTTGAGTCCTGTGGTGTCCTCGTATACCTGTATTACCGCGTCGTCACCCTTGAGCTGGATTATCTCGCCTATCAAGCCAGACTCCCCGACCTTGACTACGTCGTACATGCTGCTTCCGAGCATCTCCTTTGCTATTACCAGCGGTCCTGAAACTCTTTTTATCATTCCCATATTGTTCAACTCATGTTTTGTTGCTTATATCTATTCCTATAGCGCGGATTATCAGCCGCCTGAGCGTGTCGGGCACCTTCTCCTCCTTGTATCCCGGTATCTCCATGAAGATCGGCAGTATGCTGCTGTCTATCGCGTTGAGTATCTTCCTGTCCTTTATGCCCCTGACTATCTTCGATGATATTATTATCAGTCCTATGTCGTTCCTCTGCGTCAGCTCCCTTATCATCTTCTCCGCCTCGACGGGATCCTCTGTGTCGTACGACTCGGTGATGCCGGTCAGCCTGAAGCCTAGCGAGACCTCCTTCTTGCCTATTATTGCGACCTTGTAGCCCTTGCTCATCTTGTTTTCCAACCGATCAACCTTTCGATATCTTCCTTCTCTATGCCGTAGGCCTTTCCGTTTATCAGTATGCGAAGCATGGAGACCTCGGCCTCCTTCATGTAGAGGTAGGCGAGCATTGTTCCAAATGATAGTATCTTGTGGCCTAGCTGCCTGATTCCAGAGGTGAGCATGGCGTTCCTTATCCCTATCTCGAATGTCAGGAGCTGCTTGTGCTGGTCCTTCTTGAAGAACTCTACCGCATCCTTGAGGTCGAACATCCTTATCTGCGAGGCCATCTCGCTTATGTCCCTTGATCCCGAGTATACCTGCTCGAGGCTCTCCCTTGCCATGTTCCCGTTAGGTATTATCAGGGCCGCTACCTGCGCGAACTTCATCTCCAGCCTCTTCGCCCTTATGAGGGTGAGTATGTTCTTCATGTCTATCTCCATCCTGAGTATCTTGGCGCTGGGCCTGTCGCCTATGTTGCCAAGCACCACGGCGAGCCTTGCCAGGTAGGCGTAGTACTCCCTGTCAAGCACTGATATCGCCTCGAACGCGCTCTTGCTCTTCTTGTAGGTCTCAGACGCCTCAGTGAGTATCCGCTTGTAGGGCGAGTTTATCATGAGCTTCGAGAGCATGCTCTCCACCGAGTCCTCGCGCATCGCCTCCTTTATCACCAGGGCGTTGTACCTGCCCGCGTCTATCAGGTATCTTGCTATTGAATCGTAACCCCTCTTCCTCTCCTTCGCCTCCACGGCGAGCCTTATGTTGTAAAGGTCCCATTTGCCTGCGACGCTCTGCATCACCTGCCTCTCCCTTCCCTGCGAGAGCCTCACGAGCTTGAGTATGTTCTTTGCCAGGTTCTTGCTGAGCGCGAAGTCTATGAGGTCGTTCTTTATCTTCAGGCCCCCGAATTCCTCTATCTCTGTTCTGTAGTCCCTTTCGAAGAGCATGGAAAGGATTGTGCTTATGTCCTTGGCCGCCGTTATGTCCTGCATGGTCTTCTTGTCGAGGAGCTTGGACTTCATCGCATTCGCTCTGGCGCTTGAGTATCCGTACTTCCTTGCGTTCTTCAGGCCTCCTACCAATTCCTCATCTCTTCCTCTTCTTGTTCTTCTTGGGCGCCC
>DATJMH010000009.1:0-9606 GCA_035508815.1 Saccharimonadales bacterium (SeqCode) | reverse complement strand
TGCAGGCGCAGAGTCTTACTGCATCTGCAGTTCCTTCTCGAGGTCCTCGGCGACCTTCTTAGCTATGTCCTCCTTCTTGGGCTTGGGCGCGTGCGACTTCAGGAACGACGCGATGGCCGCGGCGTTGTTCCTCTTCCCGTCGCTCGCCGCGTATACAAGTGTCACGTCCTCTATCCTGACCTTCTCCTGCAGCGCCTTGAAGGCCGGGTTCTTCTTTATCTCGGCCTCGTACTTCTTCTTGAAGGACACCCATTTCTTCGGGTCGTTGTTGAACCATCTCCGGAGGTCCTCGCTGGGCGCTATGTCCTTCATCCAGAAGTCTATGTTGGAGGTGCTCTTCCTAACTCCCCTGGGCCAGAGGCCGTCCACGAGTATCCTCCTGCCATCGGTAATACTGGCCTTCTCGTATATCCTCTTGATGCCAAGTAGCAAATCCTCGCCGTATTAATAGAAAGGTTATGTTTTAAATGATTATCCTATCATTCCAGATAAGACCTTGCGCCCTTGAGCGCTATGCTCGCGCCATAGGCCTTGAACCCGCTCCCCTCCATGATCCCTATCAGCTCCTTGCTGTTCCTGCATATGGCTATCGCGATCCCCCCTCCCCCTCCTCCGCTCAGCTTTGCGCCGTAGGCGCCGTTCTCCATGGCGATGCCCACGGCCTTGTCAAGGCCCTCGCTCGAGACTCCCAGTTTCCTTAGCAGCTCCTGGTCCTCGTACATCAGCCTGCCCACTTCCCTGAGGTCTCCCTCCGCCAGCGCCTTCAGCCCTTCCACGGCGCATTTGTCTATCTCGTTGAGTATGCCCTCCGTCTTGTCCCTCTCGGCCTCGTACTTCTTCCTCACGTTGCCGACAGTCTCCGCTGTGCTCTTCTTCGGCCCGGTGTCTATCAAGACCATGTTCATCCTGGTGCCTATCTCCTCCCTCCTTCCGCCGCCGGCCGTGCTGACGTAGCCTCCATAATATGAAGTAGTCACGTCTATCCTGCCGGCTCCGTCCGACTTGTGGACGACCCTCTCCCCGTCCCTCGCGATGTCTATGGCCGTCTTGTCGCCCAGCGACTCGCCAGCAGAGCTTAGGATTGCCACCGTGAATGCCGCAGAGCACGCAGCGCTGCTCGCGCACCCGCTCTGCCTAGGTATCTCAGAAGTGATCTTGACATCCCGCCCAAGGACGTCCACGCCGGATTCCTTGGAGAGCCTCGCGGCGATGGTCGCATACGGCAGGAGGCGCGGGTCTATGTCGCTGTTTGCCGTTATGTACTCCTCAAGGCTTTTCCTGTTCTTGTACCTCCTGTAGAGCAGGCCCAGCCTCCTCTTGTCGAGCGCCACGGCGAACCCCGAAAAATCGAGAAGCGCTATCCTCAGCTCCGTGCCCTTTGTCTCCTCCACGGAGACGGTCGCGTACATGCCAACCGCGGCAGCAACTGAAAGCTTTCCGTAAACTACGGCATGCTCCCCAAAAAGCTTCACTACCCCCGGGGCTCTGACTTCAGATGTCTTCATGGTATCCTAATACTAAGGCTCCATGGATACTTTTATAGCTTCCTGTAACCATCTAACAACATTGCACGGGCTGATGATCGCATGGTAGGGGCTATAGCTGACTTCATCGAGAACAACAACAGGATAGCCATAGCGCTCGACGTGGACCAGGTGCTCGCCGACCCGTTTGGCCTCATAGTCAAAGAGCTGAACAGGAAGTACGGGAAGAGCTATTCCTTCGAGGACCTGAAGGACTATCCAAGTCCTGGAAGGTACTTCCTCGGCGCCACCAACGAGGAATTCGTTGAGATCTACGACCGTCTCTGGATCGAGAACTGGAGGGAGATACCAAAGCTCGCCAGCGCCGACCTTCTTGCCAGGCTCTCAAAGGCCTTCAAGGTCGACATCGTCTCGGGCAGGGGGGAGAAGGCGGCGCCACCGCTGCGCAAATGGCTTGAGCTCAATTACCCGGAGATGAGGAACAACGTTGTGGTGATTGAGAAGTTCAAGGACAAGTCCGTCCTCCCATACAACGTGTTCATAGACGATGCGCCCAGGCTGGCAGACACAATCGAAGCGATTGAGGGGAAACTGCTCCTCCTGGTAGATGCCCCGTACAACAGGCACGTAAAAGAGACCTCGAAGGTTATCCGATTCCCCGATGCCGATTCCGCCTGCAAAGCGCTTATGGACCGCGCGGCTAGAGCCTGACGACCCTCTCAAGGCCGCGCATGTAGTCTCTGAACTGCTCAGCCTTGTCCGCCTTCCCATCCTCGGCTATGCGCTCCATCCAGGACTGCGCCTCCTTGCCGGACAGGGCAGGCAGATCCTCTCCCGCAGCATAATGCATTATGACAGCCTCCCCCTGCTCGCCTGTGGCCGCAGCTATCCTTTCAGTAGATAAACCGAAATTGAGGCGTGACCTTATCTTTTCCTCCTCCCCCCGCAGTCCCGGATATTCTATCCTCAATCCGTATTCCAGGAGCTCCCTCTCGTTCCTGAAGCCCAGGGACTTTGCCGCAGCGAAATAGATGTCAAGCTCTATCCCTCGCATCTCCCTAATAGGACCTGACAGCTCTTCAGGGTAGTCTCCCTCAAACTTGAGTGCGTATATCCTCCTGAGGGACTCCAGTGCAAAGACAAGCACCCGCGTGTTGCCGGCAAATCCCTCGCCCCTCGCTCTTGATACGCATTCCCTCAGGTCCCCCTTGTCGTGCCTATCCCGGGCGACGAACTCGGCCCTTCTCCATATTATGCTGGGGCCTATCCCCTGGGCTCCCTTGTCCCCCCAGGTTAGCCCCAGGAGCGTGTAGAACTCCACCATGTTTTCCTGCCGCTTGAGCTCCTTCAATCTCCGGCTCACCTCGTCCAGTGGGAACTCGTTCGCCTCGATCGCGTTGGTTATGGCCCTGAATTCCGCATCATCAAGGAAGGTCAGGCCGTAAAGCCTCTTTCCGGCAATGCCGACCTCGTAGAATTCCTTCAATACGCTCCCGAACCCCTCAATCCGCATCTTCGCTTCGGCGTTGCTAATCATCATGTAGCCATTGATGGCATTGCATCCGTGGAACCTGAGCAGGCGGAGCACGTCTGCCGAGAGGTAGCCGTCGGACATCTCCTTGTCGCTGCCTCCGGTCTTGCCAGTTTCGGAAGGATTCCTGACCATGTCGTGCGCGATGGCCGCGATCCCTGCCAGGTTCGTCGTGATATCCCTGGCTGACGGCGCGAGCTGCCAGAAGCCGCTGTCCTTGTTGAGCATCTCAATGGCCGCCATGGCCACAGAGTACATGTGCCTCGTTCCGTGGGCCGGTTCTCTCCTCCTCGGATCCTCCGATTTCAGACTCTCGAATCTCCCATATACCTCGCCGAATACCTTATGGCAATTCATGAACGCGTCTGTTGTGGCCGCAGCCCTTCTAGGATTCAGTAGCATATGGCATCGCATAATTAGTGAATTTCCTCATATATAAAACCTGTTTCTCGTGCAGGTGCCTCCACGAAACCGGAATCAGAAAGGTATTTAGACTATCTAAAGGGTATAGATTCATGGCAATCCTAGACAAGGTATTCACCGCGCAGGGCTCCCCAAACATAGCCTTCATAAAGTACTGGGGCAAGCGCGACGAGAAGCTTATACTGCCGTACAACTCATCGGTCAGCCTGACCCTGTCCGCCGGCGTCCTGCGCACCAAGACCAGCATGGTCTTCTCCAAAAGGCTGAAGGAGGACGCGCTCTTCATAGACGGGCAGAGGATGGCCATGGACGACAAGGAGATACGCGAGAGGCTCTGGATCCTCGAAAAGATGAGGAAGATGGCAGGGTCCGGCGCGAAGGTATTGATAGTCTCAAGGAACGACTTCCCTGCGGCGAGCGGCCTCGCGTCAAGCGCTTCAGGGATAGCGACCCTCGTCTATGCCGCGAACTCAGCCCTGGGTCTGCAGCTCAGCCCCAAGGAGCTCTCGATAATAGCAAGGCAGGGAAGCGGAAGCGCGTGCAGGAGCATGTTCGGGGGCCTTGTCGTATGGCGGAGGGGAAGCAAGAGGGACGGAAGCGATTCATACGCGGAGCAGGCCTTCGACGAGCGGCACTGGCCCGAGCTGATAGACATAATAGCGGTAACCTCGCAGAAGAGGAAGAAGGTCTCCTCAAGGGCCGGCATGAGGCAGACCGTGGAGACCAACCCCCTCTACAAGTCAAGGCCCGCGGCCGCGGAGGCGAGGCTGAGGAAGACCATCCGGGCCTACGGAAAGAGGGACTTCGGCGCGCTGGCCGAGCAGATAATGGCAGACAGCAACGAGATGCACGCGCTGATGCTCAGCACCCGCCCCTCGATACGGTACCTGAATCCCGCGTCGTTCGAGATAATGGACGCAGTCGAGGCCCTGAACCTGGGGAAGGGAAGGAACGTGGCCGCATATACCTTCGACGCGGGTCCCAACGCGCAGATAATCACGCTGAGAAAGCACCAGAAAGAGGTCCTTTCCGCGCTGGCGGCGCTCAGGAAGGAGGGCAAGATAATCGAGATAAAGATATCGGGCGCAGGGAGCGGGCCCATGCGGCTGGAGGGCGAGTCGCTCATAGACGAGGAGAGGCTCATCCCCAAATGACGTTGAAGTGATTTTATGGAAGCAAGCGCAAGCGCACCAGGAAAGATCCTCTGGATAGGCGGGTACTCCGTACTGGAGAGGCCCAACATAAGCTACGTGACCGCGGTCAAGTCCTATGTCACCGTCAATGCAAGGCCGTCAGGGGAAAACTCCCTCGAGCTCGACGCGCCGCAGCTGGGAATGCGGGCCAAGGGAAGCGTGGATCTGTCTACAGGGAAGGTCGCGGCCGATGCCCCCAAGGAGTTGGTGCTTCTCAAGACCTCGGTGGAGGTGGCGCTCAGGTACGCCTCGGCGACTGGCGCAAAGGTCCAGGGGCTTTCCATACGCACCAACAACGACCCGCAGTTCTCGTACAGCATAGCGGGAGGCAAGGTGGTCAAAAGCGGCCTCGGGAGCAGCGCCGCGCTGACTGTAGCTGCCATTGCAAGCGCTCTGAAGGCACTCGAGGTCAAGGCCAACAGGAACCAGATACACAAGCTGGCGCAGACGGCGCACAGCATAGCCACGGGAAAGGTGGGGAGCGGGTTCGACATAGCCGCGGCGAGCTACGGCAGCATAATCTACACAAGGTACTCGCCCGAGATAGTGAAGAACCTTCCTCCTGACTACTCCAACAAGGAGCTCCTCGGGCTCGTGAAGAAGAGATGGGACTACACCGCAGAGAAGTTCCCGCTGCCGAAGGAATTCAGGCTGACATTCGCGAACTTCGTGGGCGAGTCCATGATAACGACGGCGAGCGTGGGCAGCGTCTCCGAGTTCAAGAAGGGCAGCCCCGAGGCATACAACGAGATTGTAGGGAGGCTCAACCAGGCGAACGTCGAGGCGGTCGAGGCGCTAAGGCGGATAGGCAACGGCGAGCAGGATGCAATGGAGGCATTCAAGGGCGCATTCGACAGGGGCCGTGCGCTCTCCAAGGAGCTGGGCAGCATGAGCAGGGTGGGCATAGAGCCCGACGACTGCACCAGCCTGATAGAGGAGAGCAAGTCCAACGGCGCATTCGTCGCAAAGCTGCCTGGCGCAGGGGGCAAGGACTCGATAGCTGCGCTCTCCGCCTCAAGGGAGGAGCAGACGCGGCTCAGGAGGTTCTGGAGGAAGAGGAAGGAGCTCGGCATACTGAAGCTCAAGACAAGCAAGAAGGGATTCAGCTCATGACCCGCACCATTGAAATCACGGGCACCGTCTCATCCGGACTTGCGAGGGGAAAGTACTTCATGTCAAAAAGGGCCTACATGGACCAGATGAAGGCAAAACTGTCATTCACTCCGTATCCGGGCACCCTGAACATATCGGTCCCGGAAGGCGAAACGCACAAGGTCCGGCTTCTCAAGCAAACGGGCGGCATACTGATCAAGGGCTTCAAGGAGGGGGAGAGGACATTCGGGGATGTGACCGCATTCAAGGCAAGGCTCATGGGAACGAGCTGCGCAGTCATACTCCCGAAGCTCTCAAAATACTCGGATAGGATAGAAGTGATAAGCGGGGAAAGGCTTAGAGGGAAACTCAAGCTCTCCGACGGAGACAAGGTAACCATATCAATAGCCGTCTCCTGAAATCCGCGCCGCAACTGATAAATAATAACAAGTATAAATCACATCCATGAAGATAGGCATAGCAGACACCACGTTCTCCAGGTTCGACTATTTCCCGGTGGTAAAGGAAGTGCTCTCAGCGGGCAGGCCCGGAGTTGCATTGGAAAGATACACGGTTCCCGGGATAAAGGACCTTCCGGTGGCATGCAAGAAGCTCTTCAAGTCGGGATGCGACATAGTCATGGCATGCGGTATGGTGGGAAGCGCAGACATAGACATACAGTGCGCGCACGAGGCAAGCCTTGGCATACAGGCCGTCCAATTGAGCGAAGGCAAGCACATACTCGAGGTATTCGTGCACATGCGTGAGGCAAACACCGAGAAGGAGCTTGCGGAGATCTGCAAAGACCGGTCGAGCAAGCACGCGAAGAACGCGCTCATGCTGCTCTTCGACCAGGAAGGCATGCAGAAGCGCGCCGGAACAGGGAGAAGGCAGGGCAAGGCGGACAAGGGACCGCTTAAGGTTGATTGAATGGTATCGATAGGCATAGTGAGATCGGAGTTCAACGAGGAGATAACCTCGAAGATGCTCGAGAGGGCCAGGCGGCACGCAAAGAAGCTGGGCATGAAGATAGTCGCAGAGGCCACAGTGCCGGGAGCATTCGACATCCCCATCGCGGTGAAGAAGATGCTTGAAAGGAAGGACGTGGACGGCGTGGCCACGCTCGGTGCCGTGATAAAAGGCTCCACAAAGCACGACGAGCTGATATCATACACGCTTGCCAACTACATTACAAAGCTCTCGCTCAAGTACGGAAAACCGGTGGGGCTTGGAGTAATGGGTCCAGGAATCACGTGGAAGCAGGCAAAGGCGCGGATTTCGCAGTACTCGGAGCAGAGCGTCGAGGCCGTGCTCAAGCTGCACGGAGCCTTAAAGGGGATCTGACCTTCTCACTACGCGCGTCCTAACGTTTCGGGGCCAGCCATCTCCTGTCAACGGCTAGGAATACCGCAGTTAGCACCACCATTGCAACCGCGGACCAAATGACGTCGCTAGTTCCCAGCGAGAGCTCGGATATTACCAGCCCCGCGAACGCCGCCACGGCTATCAGCACCCCGCTCCTGAGCCTGAAGCTCGGCCTGTACTCCTTCCTCTTCCTGATCTTAATGTACGACACTATGTCTATTATCCTGGGCAGTCCTGTGCCGATTATCGCGCCTATTATGACGTACTGGTAGTAGTAGCCGGGGAAGGCCGACAGGCCCATGGGTATCAGGAAGGAGAGGATCGTGGCGTAGATAGGTATTGACCTGCCAGACATCTTGTTCATGCCCGAGGGCATGAAGTTCATCTTGGTCAATGCGTAGAGTATCCTGGCATTGGACATTATCATCACGAGCATCACCGCGGCTATGGCCAGCACCGCGGCTATCTGGAAGGCGAAAAGCAGCGCAGGGTTGCTGAGCATTACCACGAGGCCATAGACCGGGTAGTAGTAATAGGTCTTGAGCAGCGCGGTCTGGTTGAGGTTCAGGTACACCGCGAGCACGAGCAGGGTGTACAATACGGTGACCACCACTATCGAGTATATTATGGCCTTGGGTATGTTCCTGACCTTCCTCGTCTCCTCCGGTATTGTTATGAGCGCCGTCCAGGAGCCGTAGGCGAGTATCGCAACCGGCACCGCGTAGATTATGTTGAGCCCGCTGGACAGTCCCTTGCCTGAGAAGAAGGGCACCAGGTTGGAGAAGCTGCCGTGGAGCAGCGCAAGCGCTATTATTATCGCGAAGAGCGCCATGAAGAAGACGCTCATCAGCAGGTTGACCCTGCTCGTGACCTTTGCGCCGAATATGTTTATGATCCCGACGACAAGGAGGGAGGCCTCGGCTATCGCGAAAGAACCAAGCGTCCCGGTGGCGTACCCCGGCCCTATGTAGTTGCCCAGGATTATGGCCGAGATGACTATCCCGAAGACCGTGCCCAGGTAGTAGCCGACGCCCTCGAGGAAGGCCAGGTACCTTGACAGCCTGCCCCTCCCGAAAGCCTCGTAAGGGAAGACCACTAGCGCACCCGACTTGGGGAAGGCCGTGACCATCTCCGAGTATATCAGGGCCATCAGTATGGAGAAGACCCCGGCGAGCACCCATGCTATCAGGCTGGAAGGCCCTGCCTGCTGGAAGGTCAGGGACGGGAAGGTAAGCACCGCTACACCTACCATGCCTCCGACTCCAAGCCAGAAAATGTCCCAGAAACCGAGAACCTTCTTGAATTTCATGCCAATCGTAATCGTGCGGTCAAGCACATCTTAATTTGCCACATAACGTTTATATATCAGGATAGTCACATTAAATATCAAGTTCCACGCGCCCGGCTGCGACATCCGGATGCAGGCAAACTTCCAAACCCACTGATAAGCATGGTCACAAAACAGAGAATAGAACCTAGCTCGGACCTCGGCGCTGAACCGGGCAGGGCCGCAGCCAGGAATGCGGCGGGAGACGACTCAAGCTCCAGGAACCAGGCGCTGGGGGCTGAACACAGGCGGCTCGCCAAGCTGGATTATCCGGACCTGCTAAAACTAGAGCCAGATAAACTGTACACGGCCGTGGTCTTTAGGATAGGCCTGGTCTTCGACCCTAACGCATTCGATGTAGTCAACGATCCTTCCGACTTTTCGAACAGGATCTCAAGGCTAATATCTACAATTGAGGACCAAACCCCGGTGCTCCAAGTTTTATACCTCTCAATAACGCCCGGCCGCCCAAAAGAAGCAAATCAAGGCAGCATGGAGAAGGTACTGGGGACATTCGAAAGGATAGGGTCTCCTGACGTCGTTGCGCGCAGGGCTACAGCCTTCATGGAGCGCATTGCAGAAGAGTCTGGCAATCCTGCCAGCAAAGGCCGCGACGCATCTCTTGACACGCAGCCGATCACAGGACTTGGGGAAGCAATTCGCGAATGAGACGGGCTGCCTCGCCAGGGCTATTATGCGCTGCCCTGTTACCTGCCCTTCATCCGCATGGTGCCAAGCAGCAGGCTGAATCCCGCTATAAGCTTCATGAAGGAGGTCATGTTCATTATCCTGTTTCCCTTTGTATAGACCTCGAGGTTCTGCAGCAGCACCGCGTCCTTCGGGCCTATCTTCTTCATGTAAAGGCCCTGGCTGTCCTTGTGGCCTGCCGCGTCGAACATGCCCGCGACGTAGGCGCTGGACAGCTCGTTCCTCCGCCTGAACATCTTGTCGGATTTCTCGCATATGTCCTTCAGCTGCCTGCATATCCTTGAGTGGTAGAAGAAGACATGGCGCATCCCGCCGCCGATCTCCTCTATTATTATCCTGTTCGGCTCTATCCCGAGATCCTTGACTGCTATCTCTATGAACTTCTGCTCAATGCTCTCAAGCCCGGTTGAAACGCCGACAGCGCTCCGCTCCTCGTTGCCTTTGCTCTGCAGGCCTGCCATGTAGCAGATAGCTGGATTGAGC
>DATJMH010000008.1:0-28144 GCA_035508815.1 Saccharimonadales bacterium (SeqCode) | reverse complement strand
AGTGTCCTCTCCGCCCGTTAGAATATACGGGCCCCACCACTGGAAGGTGTCGTACCTGTATTGGTAGGAGAGCCACGCGTTGCCGGTTATTTCGCTTGTAAGCTCGGTCACTGGCGGGGTTATCGTGGAGCCGTTGGAAAGTCTTATTCCGGTAAGCATGGTGTACTCCTGGGCCTCGATGTTCTTCTCCGCTATATAGATATAAATCTGGTTCAGGTATGCCTTGGTCTCATTGAGCAAGTAGCTTTTGTTCTCTGCCTCGAGCGCCTGGAGCTCGGCGAGCGGCGAGGTTACGCTGGCATTCGTACCCGTTTGGTTGTTGAGAAGCACCGATTCGTTGTTGAGAATCTTGAATTGTTCTGTCATCCGGCTCAGTTGGGAATCCAGTATTGTGGTGAGGTTGGACGCCGGCGCAAGGTTGGAATAGGACTGGTTGAATGCAAGCGTCTCGTTTCCGAACGCTGTGGCCTGGCCCAGAAAGGCGTTGAGGTATGTAAGGAGGGACTGGTTTGTCACGAGGCTTAGGTGGCTTTCCAGGGTTGATGTGACGTTTTCCAGGACCGTGTAGTTTAGGGTCAGGTTGCCGCTTCGCGGCTGTGAACCGTTTCCGAGAAGCGAGCTGTTCAGCAGTTTGGTTACGTTAAATGCCGCAGGGAATGTGGAATTGCCTCCGACATAGCAGGCGCTTGGATTCGAAAAGTTGGATATCTGGTTGAAGCATGCCTGATTCGTGGCCCTGCTGCTGTTCACCGCGGAGAACTCTGCGAAGTACTGGTTGCTGAAGCTGAGGTAGTTCTGCGAGCCGAGGTTTTCCAGGTACTTGAAGGTATCGTCTACGCCGTATATCGGAGGAGCTATCTGGCTGATGTTGTAGTGGCCACATATGCCAGAGTCGATATTGGAAGGCACATAACAAATGTATGGAGGCAGGCCGCTGAGCAACTGGGTGTAGTTCTCCGGGTTGAGGTTGAGGACAAGTAGTTCGCCGTACCCGAATCCCGTGCTTTGGGGCGGCATGAGCATTGTGACCCTTCCATCTGGATATGTGGAGAAGCCAACCACAGGGCATATGCTCCCTATGGCGTCGCATCCGGACTGGTTAAGCATCGGACCTATTGGATAGTATGTCTGGTTTATTTCCCTGTGGTAATCGCATGTTGAGGAGGAGCAGAAGCTTACGCCGTTGACCTCTCCCGACAGGATTATGCCGTATGGAGGGAACTCGTACTGGAGGCCTTGCTGGGTCTCCCAGTTGAGCTGCGCCAGCTGGCGGGCGGTCAGATTGGATACGTCATTCAGAATTGATGGATTGAGTGGCACCTCGGTGCCGTTTGCGTCCATCACCCTTAGGGTGAGGAAGTCGAAGCCGTTGCCACCCGCGCTGCCGGACCAGTCGTCCAGAAGGTATATGTCTCCGTTTACATCTGCGATCGAGAGCGGATGGTGGTAGGCTTCCTTGTCGGAATTTCCGGGGCCGGAGGCTGTCTGGAGGCCGTTTATTCCGAACGGGCCGGTCTGCCGGAGCCATTTCGTTATGTTGAGGTCGCCCGAGAGCGGCGTGGAATTGGCTGTCTGCGACAGCGGCGAAGCGCTGCCGGCAAGTGCGGTGTCGTTGCTGAAGACGAGCGGCAGCGTCCTGAGGAGCGTGAAGTTGTTTGCGCTGAAGACGTATATGCCCTGAGACCCGGGTCCGGTGAGATAGATGTCTCCAGAAACAGGAGCAGCAGCTATCTCAGTCAGGTTCCCTACAACACTGATAGGCGGGCTCCATGACAGTCGATCGCATCCTGCTGATTCATAGCATAGGGTTCCTGAGGGAGTCAGGATATCCAGCACCTTGGCAAGAAGCAGCTGCCTGCCCACAGTTTCTCCAGTGATGAAGATGTCCCCGCTGTTGTCCGAGGTGATGTTGTAGGGCACGAACGGAATGGGGTTGCCTCCGGCATAAAATACACTTGGTATGTTTATGGTACCCATCAGATACGCGGTGTTATTCTGCTGCTCTATGACCTGATCCCAGTAGGCCTGCCACTCAGCATCCCATGGCCCTGAGCATGAGGAGCCTGACCATGAGCCGGTCCCGCCGCAGGTCACGTTGGTGGATGGCAGCGGTACTGATGCAGGATACGAGCCGTGAGGGTAGAGCCTTATTACGCCTATGGTGTAGTTCCCGGAATTATCGTATAGAACGTAGATGTAATTGTTCGCCGTGGCAGTTATTGATATTGGATCCGTTATGGAGAATCCCGATGACACGACTGTCACGGAGACGTCCTTTGTTATATTGAGCGGCTGGAGCACCAGCGCACCTGTGATCGGGTCGATCACCATGGTTGAATCATTCGCCGTCAGCCTGAAATTGTACGTCCCTATTGTCGAATTCCAGGCCGTCTGGAAGTCGTATGTGATGGAGTTTGCAGATGTTATATTGGAATAGGAACTGGAACCCGGAGACTCGACGGACCATTGATATTTGTAGGGAGGGGTGCCTCCGATTGCAGGATCATCAACAATGAGCGAGGATGAACCCTGAGTCACTATGCCTGGGGCTGCAATGGGGTCTAGGAGGGTAAGGTAGAATGCGTTGGAAGTCAGGAACGAATAGTTTGAATATATTTGGGTGGATGGTATGGAAAGGTTTATCGAAGGTGAAGTTCTGTATGCTGCTACTGGAGTCTGGATTGCGGAGTTCTCAGGCGCGGTGCCGTTCTCAGGTATGGTGATTACCTGGTTTCCTTTTGTCGTGGATCTAGCGAAGAGTAGGCTGGGTAGGTCTATGGGGAACTGGTCCTCAGAATTCGCAGGCGTGTAGTAGTTCCACGGGCTGTAGATGTCCTCAGACATTCCCGTGAGGTTGGGGTTGCTCAGCGGACCGGCGTTGTCTTGGGTCAGTACGTAGCTGTACAGAAGGAAGGGATAGACGGCGGTGTCGAAGGTCGATCTGCTGGATGAGTTGTAATTTGTTGAACTTGAGTTGTGCTCGATCTCAGTGAAGGGTATGTAGTTTGTATTTACGCTGTCTAGTGTGGTCTGCTCGAAATACGGGCCGGTGTAGAGGCATATTCCTCCGGTTCCAGGCTCCGTTATAGTCTGCATCGTGAAGAAGAGGTTGCTGCTCGCCGGCACAGATGCAGCCGAGAAGTCAGGCAGGACCAGGTTCCAAGACCAGATCCCGTGCTGTGCGAACGAGGGCACCTTGTCGAATATGTAGGAGCTGGTGTTGAAGCCGTTCGAGAGGACGCCGTCGACGCTCGGCGAGTAGCCGAGGTCCTGCTCCGAGACGGCACCTGGATTGGCTATCTGGAGTTCGCTGACTCCGGTGATGTAGCCTCCGCTCCCCACGCTTGAGAGTATGTGGAAGAATTCGTCTACCGGGGGGACAGAGACGCTAGTGGTAAGGCCGTAGAGCGTGCTCGAGAAGGTTGTGTTAGCGGTAAGGCATTTGTCCCCTGCTATCCCGGTGTTCTTGTTCGCATAGAAGTATAGGTCGGTGGTTGGATTGAGAGACGATGCGTTAGTTGGACATGTTAGGTAATTCGGCGCCTCCCCGTAGTTGCCGTTGAATACCTGACCGGTTGGCGAGGAGTTGTACGGCGTGCTGTTGGTCACTGTCACGTTTGGAGGCGACGCAGTGTAGGTGGTGGTGAATTGTATCGGAGAGAGGGGGATCTGGACGTTAGTGCTGCCTTCGAGTATGCTTATCCCGAGACTGAGGAATGGGATATAGGAGATGGCCTCTGAGATGTCCTGGGCGGAACTGCCGAACAGGCTCTGGAACAGCTGGGTTTCTTGATTCTGCAGGTAATCACTTACCTGGAAGGCGGCAAGGCCGCTTGGGATTGCCAATGCCGCTGAAGGTAGAGACTCAAGGCAGGAGGTGGTTGAGCTGAAGGCGCATGTAAGTCCAAGTGAATATCCGGCTGCGATGAACTGCAGTTGCTGGGCCTGCTGTTCGTCGAGGCCCAGGACTCCGGAGTCCTGCGGGATTGGCGGATTTGAGGACAATGACAGGCTACAATCGGGGCCGCAGTCGATGGAGGGGGCGAAGGATCCAGGGTATTGTATTGGCGTGCTTAAGTAGCAGAAGGAGCTGCAGTCGATGGGGGATCCGAAGGACCCAAGGTATGGGGATTGCTGCAAATCTAGGTAGGCCACGTATGAACCAGTGCCGCCTCCCGTGGCTGAACTGATGGACATGCTGCTTCCTGTGTCTAGCGGAACGGTTGTACTTATGGTAGCCACAACTTCGCCAGGCAGGCCCGTATCTGCCGCGTAAGGCAGCGGCAGCGATAACGAGTATGAACATCCTGCATCTGTGCATGGCCCCAGTTGGTTAATGTCAAGATATGCGCTTTCTGTGCCTCCAGGATTAGTAAGAATTGCGTATCCTCCCAGCTGCCCCGTATCGGTTTCCGAGAAGGACTGTATGTCTACCTGGCTTCCTGGTGGCAACACCGTGGGATCAATGACCGTAATCCCGCCTGAGCCGGAATCCAGGCCAGATAGAGGATGGTCAGCCACGTCCCAGAGCTGCCCTGCCTGGTTCTGCAGGTCAAGGTATAATGGATTAGACGAGATGAAGGACATTGGGGTAGGATTTATAGTGACCTGCGTGACTCCGGGATTGATGGGGAGTTGGTCTTGAGTGGCCAGGCTGCCTATTGTAACGGAGCCCGAGTTTAGAGTTAGTGAAGGGGGAGAGAAACAGCCACTGGAAGATGCGCAGGACACGCCGAAGGTAAATTGAGTGTCGGTAGACAAATCTACTGGGCTTCCGATGTTAAGTTGAGGCAGTGTACTTGTATACCCCCCTAAAGTATAGGTTAGGGAATAAGCAGTGTTGTAAGGAATTACTGAGCTTGCGCATGGATTGCATATAAAGCTATAATCAATAGGGGCTTCATAGGTGTCGGTCCAGGTTTCGCCCATGTCCCCACTGGGTAATAGAGCGCCTCCCTGAGTGGAAAAAAGGTTAGGGTTTATTGGGTTCGGGTCGGTAATGGAAGGCATAACTATCGGTTGAAAATTCAGACAGATATCGCATGTCACGTAAGCGTTTAGGGTTCCGTCAGTTATGCTTACAGTCCCAGAAAACTGTGCACCTGGCACAATAGGCAATTGGGATTGGGCGTAATAATATTGGTTTATACTTCCAGTAGCAGAAACAGACCAGGCATTAAAACCTGCATAACAGTTACTAGCCTGGTCGCACAATACGATAACTTGTATCCATTGGTCCCCGGTATATCCACTCGCAACGACCAACGGATTTGCTGCGTAGCCAGCTGCCTTTGCCTGGGCCACCGCTGCCAAAAGAGTGTCTTCGGAAACAGTAAATCCGATCTGCGGGGCAGAAAACAGCAGGCCTGTCTGCATGCCTTGAGAAAATTTTCCAAGTATGCTACCACATGATAATGACTGACATGTGGGTGGGACTCCGTTTGGCACTTGGGCTGCTTGAGCAGTTTGTATTATGCTGAGGGAACTAAACAGGGAGATAAGAAAGATAAAGAATCCGAGTTTACCCATCAAATCCTTCCTATGCTAGCTAGTGGAGTAATTAGGTATATATATTTTGTTACTGGTCCGATAACACAGATTCAGAAGAGCCGCTTGTACGGGTCTTGTTTCAAAAGAAGAAGTTAGTTGGTATTTGTAGGTGTTTACTGTGGTGGTTGTAGATTCATCTCCGGTTCGCATGGCTTTGTCCCTCTTAAGAAGAGGGGAGGGGGTATTAGGATAGGGCCCTGGTAAACTTCCGGAGGCTTCTTGGCTTCGTTGGGGTTTGTCCCTTGTATACTGACATTTGATCCTTCGTTCAAAGGCTGGTTACATGCATTAGGTACTTCCAGAGCGGGGTTGTCGGTATTTATGGGAGGCGTCTTGTTGCGCATCGCATTGCTAAGCGCTGTTGCAGCGCCTGGTATGGTTATGGTAAGAATTGTGCTTGCCTTGGATTCGCTTGCTGGAAACGCCACCATTGCGCCAAGCGCAGCGGCAGCCACCGCAATCCTGAATGTTCCCAGGCTGTTTTTTGCTTCGTTAGAATGCCTTACAAGCACAGCCATATGACCAGATATTATCGCTCTTTTATGGTATTTAGACCTTGCCTTGCCTTCGTCTCCTGTCTAGGACCCACAAATGATTAGAGGGTATTGAGGAAGGAAAAGGAAGAAAAACAAAAGAAAAAAACCAAAAGTTAAATATGCTTCAGGGGTTGGCGCCTATTACATTGCGGAAGCCATTGCTCCGATGTAGGTCAGGACGAATCCCAGTATTGCCGCGTAGAACCAAGCACCACCGCCCGTTACGATTATCTCGGTTATTCCGGCGAGCATTACGAACCTCCAGAGCACCATCTGCATCATGGACTTCATCTCTCCGGTTGCCTTGCCTGACATGGTGCCTATGCCCATGAAGAACAGAGTTATTGCGCTCACCATGGCCACTGCGACCACGAATGGACCCAAGAACTGCGTCGCGCTTACCCAAGCGCCCAAAGCTGCGCCGCTGTTATACCATGTGAAAACCACATACAGGTATATTAGCGAACCCAGGAAGACCAGGATTCCTCCTGCCATTCCCGCCGAACTCTTCTTTGCTGCTGCCATTTCATCACGTAAAAGAGTGGGACCCCAAGATTCTTAAACTTAACTATGGACTACGCTTTTATGGGTAGTATCAAACGACACTTGACGTAGTGGCTGTCTGTCGACGCTGGATTGGCCGGGAATCTGCGCAGTTTTGCCTCAAAAAAAGGGAAGAGGGAGACAAAGGAAGGTAAGCCTCTCCTGCGCCTTTTTCTGGCCTTTTACCATTCCTTTGGCATTCCCCAGGAAGCTCCCATGAACGTGAGTATGAAGCCTACAAGCGTGAGGCCTATGAGGGGCCAGTCGCCTGCCGAGATCGCCACCAGGGCCACTGCGGTCACCATGGCGGTCTTCATTATGGTCATGGATATCCTCTTCATCAGCCCGAAATTGCCGAAGCACATGAAGAAGAGCGAGACCGAGCCTACGAGGCCCACTCCGAAGAGTATCGTCTGCCACCACTGCCAGGAACCTGTCCATGTCAGCCCGGCGGTGAGGGCAACCGAGAGGAAGAAGATGCTTCCTACGAACTCAAAGCCCAGAACCCCCCAGATTTTGTCCATTTTAGCCGATTTTGCCATTTTACCACATTTGGATATGGGCGGAAAAGTTCTTAAGATGGAGCTTTTTGCTGGCGATTGACGAACCCGCCCCACGGGCAGATGGCTTGGCCTAGGCCTTAGCCGGGAATCGAACCCGGTCCTGGGGCTCCACAGGCCCCTGTGCTAACCGTTACACAACTAAGGCAGGACTGAATAATATGTGCATCTCAATATATAAGATTTTGGCGTCGTACCGATCCGATAGCCGTTTATATGAGAAACGCCGCTTTCACTCTTGGTATAGATGCGGAAACTTGCGACGGAGCGGCACACCCATGGGACTCTAGGGATGAGCCTCAGGCGGGCGGTCAGGAGGAACTCTATCGCGATTGGCCTGGCTGCCGTATTCCTGGGCGTCGCCTCGCAGACGGTGCATTTTTCTTCTCGCCCGGATGCGCCTCTGGAGATCCGCAACGGGTACCCGGTTGTCACCCTCGACAAGAGGGTGGCAGGGATATGCTCGACCGAGAAGATCTACATGATGCCCAGGCAGGAGTTCAACGACTGCGTGGATCTCAGCATAATAAGCGGCAAGAGCGACTTGATACTTTATGCGGACAGCGCGAAGGCCAAACAGCTCGGGATTGACAGGTACGAGTTCTACGAGCAGGGGCAGCGCGAGCTTTTCATAAGCACCGAGAGGGAGAGGCTTGCCTCGGTTATAAGAAAGCACCATCCGACCCTTGCGCAGGTGGGCGGGCTCATGTCAAACATCGAGAACAGGATCATTGCGGAGAACGCGGAGGCGGTCAGCCAGGGCGCCTTCGGCAGCCATCCTGGGCCTGGGGGCTGGACCGACAAGGTGGAGGGGCTCTTGTGCGGGCTGGGCTTCATTGTCGCTGTCGCGTTCGGGTTCAGGTGGCAGATGAACAGGTGAGCCAGTCAGAGGATTTATAAATTTGAGATGCTGTAGGTTTAGTGGTGGCTGATTGTTTTTACCTCCGATCCTGTCAGTAGGGAACCTTAACGCGCTAGTGCCGATAATGGTGATCATAGTGCTGATAGCGGCTGCTGCCGGGGCCACGAGGGGGTTCAGCCTGTTCAACCTCTTCGGCGTCGCCTCGCTCCTTGGGGGCATGGGCTCGGTTGGAGGCGGCTCCAGGGGCGGCATGGCGAAATCCGGGTTCCCGCTGAGGACCTATCTCGACGCACCGAAAGGAGCTGGAATAGAGAGCCAGAGGGGAATATTCTTCAGGCGCAGGAGAGGCGGAGGGCCTACCGGGATGCAGAAGAAGGTGGCCAGGAATAACCTCAGGGAGGGATCCCGGCTTGCCATGCTTGCGGCGATGCCCAACCCGACGGGAGGCAGAGGGCCTGGCATGAGCCCGAAGGTGATAGGAGGGAAGAAGGGCAGGATGGCTGCCGGAAGCGGAGGATGGGTTAAGATGGCAGCAGGCACCACGGCTGCCGTGGGCGGGGTGGCAGGGATGGCGCCCAAGGTAATAACAGGAAAGAGGAGCAGGGGGGCGGCAACTGAAACCGGAGGACCTGTTAAGATGGCGGCAGGCACCGGGGCGGCAGGAGCTGCGATGATGGCGCCTAAGGTGATAGCAGGAAAGGGGACGAGGAGTGCAGCGGCAGGAGTGGTCGCAGTCCTGGGAAAGATACCGATAGGCTTCAAGCGTGTGCCTGTCAAGGGCGCAGCCCCCAGGCCCGTATTGTTCACAAGGATTACAAAGATACCCGTCAGGAATCCCGGGGTTAAGACGGATGACTCTTCCGGCGTTCCCAGAGTGAGGGTGTTGAGCAAGGAGGAGCAGGTAAAGAACCAGAAGATGGCCCAGGTAAAACAGTGGAAGTTCAAGACCCTTGGAGATGCATGGACGGCCACCAAGGAGGGCGCCGCCTTCACCGGACCGAGGGTACCGGTACTCGGGCCGCTGGGCGTTTATGGCCTCAGCAAGCTGAATTCCAATCCTCCGAAGCTGAAGAAAACGATATTCAAGGCGGAAGAGGAGCACTTGAATAAGGTAATAGCCAAGCAGAAGGGTGCGATAGCGGAGAACAACGAGAAGATAAGCAAGATCGCTAAGGACGAAAAACTAAGCCCCACCGAGGCCGCAAAGCAGACTAGGGAGCTCAGCCACGAGAACGACGTCATCAATGCGAGAGTGGAGGGCATGGAGAAGAGGAAGAAGGAGCTGGACGAGGGCGTCAAGAAGCTGGAAGTTGAGAACATAAAGCTGATGAAGGGCGAGATAAGCGATGACCAGCACAAGGCCATATTCAATCAGACCTACGACAGACTTTATCCCGAAAAACCGAGCCTGGCTGAGAGCGTCTCAACTGCGAAGGACAACGCGGCACTTGTAGGTGCCACGGTGCCTGCCGCCGCAATCGCCACCGGAGAGGCCGCAGTGGCAAGGTTCCAGCAGCTCAGGGCAAGTCTTGACAAAAGTTACAAGCCCGACTACATCCCGAACTTTGACATGCAGAGGAAGCGGCGAGGCGGAGTCTTCAAGTCGTATAATGCGGCAGAGAATGCTCGTCTGAAAGTGATTGCTAATTCCTATGACCCGAAGAAGTTCAGCGAGAAGTTCGCGAGCGATGTCGCAGAAGACGCTGCCATGCAGAAGGCCGCCGGAAGCCATGGAGGCCATGCCGAGGTTCATGAGATAAAGCACCACCCAGTGGTGGTTGAGAGGGGAAGGCCTGCAGAAACCGGGAAGAACGAGGGCAAGGCAGATGACGAGTCCTCTCTTGAAGCGAAGAAGAACAAGGGCAAGGGAGCCGCCTCCGCGGAGAACGAGGAGGGCTGAACGGGCCCCGTGCCTGTGGCTTGCCTCAAGCGCTGCGAACTGCACTACAACAGGGATATGGGGTGTGCTCTGTATCCTGATGTCGGCTCTCGGATAACGCTTATTTATAGCTTATGATTTTATAATCAGTCATGCCGAATCCGGGGAGACTGAGACCCTACATGGTGCTCTCTTTAGTTCTTGTGGGGGTCATGCTCTCCGGCATCATGGCAGATACGACCGCCACCACAACCCTTGTCACGCCGACACAGGAATGCACTAACATCTTCGGCGGCACGGGAAGCGGCGGTCCTAGCACTGCGCCCACGCAGATCCCGGGCTTTGCCGGGTTCCCGGCGAATGTCTTCCAGGATGCGGTGATAGCCGCGCTGATAGGCCTGATGGTTTCATTCGACATAGTGGGCCTGGGATACATAATAAGCAGGCTTGTTCCATCGACAAACATAAGGAACTGGCTGCCCAGGGAGTACTGGGAGATCACCAAGTCGGCGATACTGATAGCGGTGATATTCTCCGTTATAACGCTTGTGAGCGGAATAGGTGTTATCCTCAGCGGCCAGCCGTCGAGCGGCACCCCTGTTTCAGGGCCCGTGGCCACAAACATCAACGACCTGACCTACAGCGCAGAGAGCTACCTCTGCACCGTGAATAACGAGGCCAATTTCGGGATAGACAACATAGCGCCTCTGGTCATAGGGCTTGGGATCATAGAGAACCAGGACAACAACAACGGCATAAGGATAACCTATGCTGGGCTGCCTGTTACGTTCACGCCATACCTTCCCGTCTTCAGGTCCGGGGTGGACTTCTACATATTCGCAAGCCTGCTTGCCAACGTCAACTACATCTACCTGGGCCAGTGGCAGTCTATCTTCATAGACTTCATACTCTTCCTGCTGGTGCCGGTCAAGCTCATATACGCGGGCCAGGTCATCCTGCTCCCGTATTTCATCACCATAGGCCTGACCATACTCATACCTATCGGGCTGGTATTCAGGGCGCTCCCTCTGACCAGGGGGATAGGGGGCTCGCTGATAGCCTACGGCATCGGGTTCGCGCTCATATGGCCAGGCATACTGATACTCTTCAATGCGCCGGTCTCGAGCTACTTCTGCAGCATACTTAGCGGAGGCAGCAACAGCTTCTGCACGCCGCTAGGGCCGGATCCGAACACGGTGACCCAGGCGCTTACGGGCAGCACTTCAGCAGCTGCGGCGCCGGACCAGTCCAACCTGATCACGGGTGTTTTCAACCAGGCCCTCTCCTTCGTCGGGCAGGCATGGACGAACGGGAAGCTTGAGTTTACCCTCGCGTTCGACTCCATAAGCGACCTCTACCCGGCGCTCAACCTCTTCGTCAAATACGGGATATACCTGATACTGCAGCTCTTCGTCATGCTGGTGCTCGACCTGATGCTCTTCTACGCGCTCACCAACAACATAGCGAGGATGCTCGGAGGGACCACGAGGCTGGGTCTGGGAAGGAGGCTCAAACTGGTGTAGCTATGATCGGCTTCCTCCTCTCATCGTCGAGCACCTTCCTGTCACAGTGCGCATACAACATAAGCTTCCTGAACAACAACAACTGGCTCTCCATAACTGCGCTCGTGGTTGTGATGTCGCTCATGATAAGCGCCATGGCCTACGGGCTGAGCGGCCTCTTCCCGGGAAACACCAGGGAGAGGGTACGCGGTGTGGTGAAGTACGAGTACATACAAGGAATATTCAGCATAATACTGATAATCGTCCTCTTCACGCTCTCGTTCAGCGCGTGCAGCATAGGCAGCGCCCTGGTCGGCACCGCTGCGGCGCCGCTCAACTACCAGGATCCCTTCCAGTTCGCAAGCTACTACATAGGCAACCTCATGTTCGCCAAGGGCATAGCCCTGGTCACCGGGCTCTTCTCCGCAGGCACCGTGCTGATGGTCGATGCGACACTGGTGAACTTCTTCGTGTCGGAGATTGGGCAGGCCGTCCCCATCAGGAACTCCGGGACGGGGCTGAAGATAGCGATAACGGGCACTGACGAGCCGGCGACCGTTATATACGAGTACAGCTACGTCCTCAACACGGTGCTCGCGCCGCTGGTGGTGGTGAGCTTCGGCCTCCTGTTCGTGATCTTCCTCTCGCTCAACGTCATAGAGGCGCTGGCACTCACCCTGGTCATACCGGTCGCGATAATAATGCGCTCCCTGGCATTCACCGGGCCCAAGCTCAGGGAGGTGTCCAACGGCCTGGTGGCCATAGCCATAGCCTTCTACTTCGTCTTCCCGCTCACCCTCGCGATGAATTACTACGTCGTCAATTGGACGTACTGCATAAACGGGGGCTCGTGCAACCCCTATGCGACCCCGTACCTGAACCCGGGATACCAGCTGAACAACCTGCCCATAAACCAGCTCTTCACCAACCCGGAGTACGCCAGCACCGCCAGCATCTCCGGAATCGGAGCCCTTATCAATGTCTGGACCAACTTCTATTCGTTCCAGGCGCAGGGCAGCGGCGGGTTCCTGGCCGCTGTGAGCGAGATCTTCCAGGGGCTCGTGAGCGTGCCAAGCCTGCTTAACAACTTCGTGATGGAGACTGCGCAGTACCTGTTCCAGGCCATCTTCCTTATAGCTCTTGACGTCGGGATAACGATAGGCTTCGCAGTTGGGCTCCACAAGAGCCTCGAGGCGATGGGACAGATCTTCGGCATAGGGCCGTTCTGGGGTAGTTAGATGAGGAAGTTCACTCTCGCACTGGTGCTCGTGCTGCTGTCTCTCTCGGCCGTGATCGCCGACTCTTCCGGGGTGACCAACCCATGCCCCGGCGCCACCACCTGCCCGCTGACGACAGACGTCTCGGCTTTCTATACGTGGATGCCCGTGATCATCCTAGCCACCATGCTGGGGATCATGGTTTCCCTGATGTACTACGCGGCCGCGGTGCTCCTGGGCAACAGCAGGCTCAAGGCCGCGGCGATAAACGAGTTCGCCCAGGTCACAGGCACCGTGGTCGTGCTTGTCATAGTGATAATGATATTCAACGTGTATGGCAGCGCGGTCTATTCCGGAGCCACCGGGGTGACCACCAGCGTGAAGAACATATGCACGCAGCTCGCCGGCTCGCAGCTCGACATCACCAACACCATGATACCCGGACCCACGATGGCCGTCTGCTCGCAGATAATAAACGGCGGTAGCTCGTCGCAGGGCAGCAGGGACCCGACGCAGAACATAGATTTCGGCCTCGGTGAGACGTATGTCATAACGGCCAACCTGACCAGCCAGGAGGCGTTCAGCCTCGACATCCTCAACGTCTATGAGACGTACTTCTACGTGCTGGCCACCTTCACGCCGACCGAGATAGTCTGCATGTCGGAGCCCAACGCCCCGTGCATTGCGTACCCGTACGGAGGCCCGACCGCAGTCTACAGCTACACCCCCTTCCAGTTCTACACCAAGCTGAGGGCCGGTACGATATATGTGAACACGGAGTCTCAGCTGGCGTTCTACATGGGCCTTCTCCAGATGCTGCTCATAATGCTGATGCTCTTCGGCTGGCCGTACATACTGGCCGCGGGGCTGATAATGAGGGCGTCGTCGTTCACGCGCAGGGCCGGCGGAATGGTGATAGCGATAGTGCTTGTGGGCATGTTCCTATATCCTATACTCAGCCTGTTCGAGTACGCCTCGCTCACCAACGCGACGAGCCCGCTGACAGCCGTCGGCGCGACCTCGACCGCTTTCCCAGCCATGACCCTCACCGGCCAGGAGCCTCAAGCATTCACCATAGGCAGCTGGCTGCCTGGAAGCTCGAACCCCAACCCGAAGATAGATTACGACACCAGCAAGATAAACTTCTACGTCTTCCCGAGGATAGACTACATCATCAACTACTACGGCTGCTGGCCGCCCAACGGAAGCGTGCTCGAGGCAGAGGCGCTTCTCGGGGGCTCGTATTCAGTCCCGGGGGTAGGCCTCTACCTTGCCATAAGGGATACAGTGGGCACCTTCTCCGGGACGCTGCCGGAGCCAGACATTCCGGGATTCAACTGCTCGCCAGCGAACATGGAGAGGACATGGCTTGCGCTCTCGAACTTCTACGGCCAGGTGTTCGTATTCACTCTGCTGCTCCCGGTATTCAACATCTTGATGCTGCTTTCCGCAGTCAAGGGCATATCAACGGTACTGGGAGGGGACACGAGCCTGTTCGGAATAAGCAGGCTGCTTTAGTGGTTGCATGAGGAACAGACTGATATTGTATCTTGCCGTCTTCGCGCTGCTGGTCACTACAGCGAGTGCGGCATCATCAACAGGGCCGGTGCAGAACCAGTACTGCACCGACCTCTTCAACAACCAGGTCGCCGGGTCTTCTGGGCCCGGGGGGGCAATAGTTACTAATGCATTCACTCCGGGGACCGGTAGCATATTCCAGAGCGTTGCCGACCTGGCGCTCCTCATAGTGCTGATGGTCCTGGTGGTGATCTCTGCGGTCTACGGCATAGGCAGGGGCTTCGGCATAAACAAGCTAGTGGATTTCGCGAAGACGGAATACGTTGAGAGCTTCTTCAACCTCCTGATGATACTCGTGATAATCGGGGGCCTTGCCACTGTGGGGGGCTTCGCCGCGTTCTTCTCCAACCTGGCCAACCTTGGCGGGGTCTCGCAGACCGGCGGGATAGGCACCGGCAACGTGAAGACGCTCTACACCAGCATATGCACCAACGTCCTGGATGGGCAGATCCTGCCGCTCCTCGGCGTCTTCGTGGGCACCCTCATAATCCAGCCGCTGTACGATATAGCGACCAGCCTTGTCATCTCGGTCAACTTCGGTCCCTCGATAGCGAACTACGCGCCGAGCTTCACCATCACTCCGCTGGGAGGGCTGGCGCTCTTCTACCAGCTGATCCTCTTTGAGGAGTCCCCGGTGTTCATCATAGTCATACTCGGAGTGGCCACCATCTTCATGTTCTACGTCATATACTTCCTCTTCCCGATATTCCTCTACGCCGGGATACTCTTCCGCTCCTTCCCATGGACCCGCGCCGCGGGAGGCTCCTTCCTCGCGCTGTTCATCTCATTCTACATCATCTTCCCAGCGCTTTACTTCCCGTTCTCGGCGCTGGCCGTGGTGCCGCAGACCGACGCGACGGCCTCGAACGCGGGATCATTTGCCTGCACGATGGCCGCAACATCCGACATCGCTGCAGACGTGATAGGTTTTGTGGCGGGCAACTGCCAGGGCCAGAACCTTCCCACGAGCCAGAGTACCTGGGCCTTCCTCACGCAGAGCATCCTCTCCAAGGCATGGTCCTTCCTCAACGCGGTCTTCAGCGACTTCACAGGTGGAGGCACGCCTTTCATCAATAACCTCGACGTCTACGTGGAGGTGGTCGCCATAGCCATAGGCAAGCTGATTGGGCTGGGCATCTCCTTTGTAATATCTTTCGACCTCCTGGAGGCGCTGGGCGACCTGCTCGGCTCGCCGTCTCTCCAGAGCAACAGGCTGTTTGAGAGGATAATATGATAGTAGACCTCGCCTTATTGCACTCATTCCTCCTTGCGACCAGCACATGCGCCGCTGCGGGGATTGGAAGCTGCTTCAACTCCACCTACCAGGCCTGGTTCTCGGTCTCTGCGCTTGCAGCACTCGCGGTGCTGGCGGTGCTGGCGCTGATATACGGGATCAGCCAGTTCGTCGGCAGGAGCGACATACGGTCCTGGACCAGGGTGAAGATATACGACGTGATGCTCTCCCTGCTCCTGATATTCGCGTTCCTCTTCGCTGCGAGCCTAATATACGGCACAAACCTGAACTTCCTAAACACCTACAACCTGGTGCCGAACGAATGCACCGGCGCGATGGGCAACATCTACTCGCTCTCGATATGCGACATGTACCAGTTCAACGTCTTTACCGCGAACCTGAACAACGCGCAGTATTATTTCGTCCTGGTCGCAGTCTCCCTCCAGCCCAGCTACAACATAAGGATCGACATACCTGTGGCAGGGGGCAGCATAGGGCTCGCCGCTCCCTTCTCATTCTACCCCAAGGACACGGGCTTCAAGTACCTGGGCCCCGCAATAGACTTCATCTACGCCTTCGCGCTCGCGAACGACGTCCAGCTGATAATGCTCTCAGCGTCGGCGCTGATCTTCGCAATACTGATGTCGCTGGGCCTGGTCGCCAGGATATTCGGGGTCAGCAGGACCTTCGGCGGCGCCATGATAGCCTTCGCGCTGGGGCTCGGGGTGGTCTTCCCTGCGCTTGTCTGCATGAACTACGGCTTCATAAACTACGGGCTTGACCAGGCGCAGTCGCTAGCCTTCGCGAACGGCGCTGCGCTGAGCGCCATCTGGTTCCTGCCTCCGCTTGTAACCACATACACGAGCTCCGGGCTCGCGGGCCTCTTCGCGCTGGGCGGCTCCGTGTATACTACAACCGCGACCACGGTGCCTGAGCCCGTCTTCATATACGTGGGGCTGGTCTGGATAGGGCTGACGCTCATACCGCTGATAAACCTTGTCATAGTCGACGTCTTTATAGTTGACTTTTCACAGGCTATAGGAGAAAGGATGGATCTCCTCTCGATGCTGGAGAGGATTCTTTAGTGCTACAATGGATAGACTCGCAAAGATATTGGTTCCGGCCCTGGTGCTCGTGCTGCTAGCCCTGCATCCGCTCGGCGCCGATACCGCGGCATGCGCCCCGGCGGTGCAGGGCACCGCGCCCTGGTACTGCAGCCAGATAAACCAGGCGCTCGCGAACTACTGGGAGCAGTGGGAGCCGGTGGCTTTCATAGCGGTCTTCATCTCCTTCGGCATAGCGAGCGTGATATTCGGGATGGGCGTCCTCCTGAGGAGCGAGAGGATAAGGAACTTCGGCATTGGCGAGTACTACGAGGCGGCGGCAAGCGCCATAATAGTCATAGGCTTCGTCTTCATAGCCAGCGTGATGTTCGGGCTGATACCTGGAATAGCCACGGGGCCCGTCAATCCGTACAACGTGGCATTGACGTACATAAGCAACACCATCACCCAGCTCAACGCCGAGATTTCCCAGCTCTTCAACATAGCGGCCCTGGACGGGTTCTGGCTGAACGTCAAGTTCTACTTCTGCCCGCCGCTGGTCCCGAACCCCCTGCTGGGCATCACAGGATACCCTCCGCCGAACGCCAACGACTGCGCGGTAGTGCCCCAGCTCTTCTACTATGCGATATACGGCGCGTTCTACATCCCGGCGCTTGTCATGATAGACCTCCAGCTCGAGGTCATAGGGGTGCTCTACGCGGAGTTCTGGATAATACTGACATTCATGTACATCGCGATACCCGTCTTCCTGATCCCCGGGGTCATCCTCAGGTCGCTGATACCCACAAGGGGGCTGGGAGGCATGATGATAGCCGTGGCCATAGGGTTCTACATGGTGCTTCCGCTCCTGTTCTCGGTAGCTTACTACTTCACAAACACGCAGACCATCCAGTGCACGGGCGAGGCCACCACCGCGCTGACCCAGTACGGCCTCGGGACCGGCGCGCAGACCAACGCGCTTACTGCGACCTCGCCTCTCGAGCAGACGCTGGGCAACATACAGGTCTGCATGGACTCCTACTGGCTCTCGGTGCTCTTCTACCCGGCGCTGATAATGGCGCTGACCTACGCGATAATACTCCAGGTCGCGGAGTTCATAGGCGGCATGGCGCAGCTCTCCGGAAGGATAAGGCTATAGCAATATAAGTTTTCACGTGGCATAGGAGAATGGTGCTTAGATACCCAACACCCAACTGATGCTCTTCGGGATATGCATAGGCGTGGCCATAATGATAACGGTCGCGTCGGAGGTGGTGAGCATACACCTCCTGAGCGCGGCGCTGGCGATAATAGCCATGCTCGCGGCCCTTGTCGCGTTCCTCACCAAGAACTACATCTACATGTTTGAGTCGGTTGTCAAGAAGAAGGGAGCCAACCTCGTCATATACGGCGGGGAGGCTTTCACGATGGCGCCTTCGGGGAACTCGATAGTGAGGAGGGAGGGCCAGAACGTCTATGCAAGCGCATTCATAAAGATACCGATCTACAGGTCCGGCACCGAGATGAACAAGGAGGAGAAGGCCGACCTCTCGAAGCTGTTCGGCAGGATACTCACCCTGGGGAAGACGCCCATGAAGCTCTCGGCGGAGATGTATGCGGTCAACAAGGACCAGTACATAACAAAGCTGCGCGCCATGCTCAACGAGACCGAGGAGAAGTACAGGAGCATGCAGAGCGTGGATGGGGACCAGCATCGCGGCGGGATGGAGAGGGCGAGGGGGGAGGTGACCATGTGGAGGAACCTACTTGACAGCGTGAGCAAGTCGCACTCGCAGGCCCTGGTGCTCTTCGCCATGGTCAGCGCGCTGGGAGGCAACGACGAGGAGGCCTCTAACATAGCCTACCAGAGGGCCGAGGAGCTTGCCGGAGGGATAAGCGCCACTCTCGGCGTGAATGCCTACGTGGCCAAGGGCAGCGAGCTGCTGACCCTCCTGGAGCCGGAGTACATGATACCGGTCGAGACAGTCAGCGAGAGGATACGCCAGAAGACAATGAGTGGAGCCTGATGGATATAGATACTGTTCTTTACATGGGAGCCTCCGCGGCGGTGGTGGTGCTGGTGCTTGCCAGCGCGCCCAACTACGGCTTCATGAGCCTTCCGATAATAATACTCGGGGTCCTGATACTCGGCATAATATTCATCATGAACTTTGCCGACTTCCTGGTCTTCCCGCTCCTGACCAAGTACCTGAACGTGGAGATAATGCTCTCCAAGGACCACAGGGTGCCGAAGTCGCAGAACTGCGTCCTGAAGTACGTCAACGGGCTCTACTACGCCACAGGATACCTGACAGCGAACGTCTACAAGTACGTCTTCGCTGCGGAGAACGCCGAGGCCGAGAAGGGGGATGGGCTCTCCGAGGCGCCGGACAACTGGGAGCGCATAGTGATGAACACCAACTTCCCGTTCAAGTTCAACCTCATCTCCTCTGCCGAGGACGTCCAGAAGTACAGGGAGGACCTCGAGGGCCAGCGGGGCTACGTGGAGTTCCAGCTCTCCAAGGAGGAGGGAGCGACCACGCCGAACGAGCTGACCATAAGGGAGCTGCAGAGGAAGATAAACATAGTCCAGACCAGGATAGACAGGATATCGGACGGCGAGATGCCGACGTACAGCACGATGTACATAGAGAGCACTTCCGTAGGGGTCAGCGAGAAGGAGGCCACCGACCTCCTGACCGAGCAGCTCAGCCATCTCCAGACCGTGTTCAACGCCTTTGACCTGAGCATCTCGAGGATAGTCGGGAGGGAGCTCCACATAGTCCATGGGCTGAACTACAGGGTGATGGAAATGGAGGAGCTGAGGAAGCACTTCGAGTCGCAGAACTGAGCTTGTGGTATCATGAAGGTCATAGGGATTGCATGGCTGGGCTCCAGGACCAGGAACTTCGGTGCGCTCTCCAGCATGTTCAGCAAGACAATGAACATGAAGCTTGTGCACCAGGAGGAGGACTTCAACGTCTTCAAGACGGAAAGGGGCGACCTCGTCGAGGTCTTCGGAATGGACAGGGAGGACGCCAAGTTCTTCCCCACTGCGCCCGTGGCCGGCTTCCTTGTGGAAGACATAGAAAAAGGCACCGAGGAGCTGCGCGCTAACGGGATAAAGTGCGGCGAGATATACGGCGACGGTAAGGGGAACAGGTGGATGCACTTCATTGCGCCTGACGGCAACATGTACGAGCTGACTGAAAGATCAAGGTTCAAGGTTTAATTACTTGGTTAATTCGTCTTAATGGTCTTACTTATGCACGTCTAAGATAGGCGATGCTCCCATCTGAAGTCAGATGAACATTTATATAAACATCATGGCTTTCCTTTTCCGCCTGCCTTTCCAGCTTGGTCTTCTCAGTTTTAGATAAGATCCTCCCAGCGTCTAGAATTACAGAAATTTCTGGTTTAATTAATCTTGAATACCTTCCGTGGCCCTCAACAAATTCTTCCATTTCTGATTTTAAGTCGTCAGAATCTGTTATTTGCAGGCGCCTCCTCCGAACCATAATCTCCGAGTAGGCTGCGGTACTATGAAAATCGAAAGCACCCTGTTCAACTTTCGGAAGCCTACACTTTGCAGTGCCGCCTATCCATCCATAAGCTACAGTTACCTTGCAGGTGATGCCTTCAGGAGGAGTTGCTCCTCTGACAAATAAGGCTCTTGCCTCGTCTTTTATCGGTTTTCTGTCCAATAGGAAAGATGCCTGGCTGAAGTCACGAGACCTGTGGTATTGCAAAAAGTAATGTTTACCTTCTGGTGTAGTAACAAACTCCATTATGGGGCAATGATTAGGGTCAAACTTATCAAGATTTCTTATAGAATCATAAATATCTATCAGACTTGCTAGATTAGCTCGAAGTTCATTAGGCATCTGAGAGGATGTTAAGTTTGTTACGTTGCCATTTTCAAAGAAGGAATAATCATGAATCGGCTCGCCATCTCCCTGCCTTCTCCTATAAGCAGTTATATGATAACGCGATTTGATTGCAGAGTCAGCCACAACTCTTATTTGGAAACCTTCTATAAATTCCCAGAAAGAATATGAAAATTGCTTCTTGAACTCCTCAAAGTGTATTCCGAGCAAATCGCAGTGCTTCTCTGTGTGGAAATTATACTTATCTAATGCTTTTTTCAGTTCTGACTCGTTAAGTCCGCTAAATCTATTGCCTTCTCTTAACACCTTACTTGCGAATAGATCTGATGAACCATTATAGTCTTGGGTATGCTCGCTTCTGGCAATTATAGGTAGTCCAAAACGTTTTGCCTCAATTAAAGAATCAAATATTCGTGGTACGAGTATTCCGTTCTGGCTTGCATATTCGGCTATGGTCCTTTTAGGCTGTCCTGCTAGCAAAACCGGCTTCTCTAGATAAAGGTCTCTTCTGGTAGCTGTTCCCATGACTGTTTTCTAATTTTTATGGTTCTTAAGCCTTACCGAATAACTTTAAATAGACATTTTTGTGTTTGTATAGAACTTAGATGACCATAATTTCCTTTGCGTTTCTTAGTGAATTATAGAACTTCTCCAAACCCTCATGCCTTAATTCAAGAGTTTCTGTGTTTATGTTCGCGTGGAAGGATACGATGGCAGCATCCCATATATCCTTGTCAAGAAGCAGCCTGGTCCTCTTTGAGTATATGATTCCGAACAGCGAGACGCTTCCTGGGGTGAGGTTCAGCTCTGCCTTCATCTCTTCAGGAGTCGCGAACTGCAGCTTGCCCGCTCCTAGGCGCTTCCTGAGCGCCTTCATGTCAAGGCGTTTCTCAGCTGCAATGCATACCAGGTAGAAATTCCCCCTGTCGTCCTTGAGGAAGAGGTTCTTCGTGTGCATGCCCGGAATCTCATTCTTGAGGAATGCGGCCTCGTCTACCGTGAAGACCGGCTTGTGCCCGTATTCCTTGTAGGATATGCCCAGTTTCTCCAGGTACGACTTGAGGGCTTGGTCTTGCATGTCGCCTTCCCGCTAGTCCCAGCTCAGCTCTCCCCTGTTCTTGTACTCCGTTACCCTTGTCTCGAAGAAGTTCTTCTCCTTCCTCAAATCTATGATTTCGCTCATCCACGGGAACGGGTTCTCAGAGCTGAATACCTTCTTGAGGCCTATCCTCTCCAGCCTCCTGTCCGCTATGTACTGCATGTAGTCCTTGATCATGTCGGCGTTCAGGCCGAGTATCCCCCTCGGGAGGGCGTCCTTCGCGTACAGGACCTCCAGGTCGACCCCCCTGAGTATCGAGTCGGTTATCTCCTTCTTGAACTTCTCCGTCCATATCTCGGGGTTCTCCTCCACTATGGTGTTGATCAGGTCGGCTCCGAATGCCAGATGCACGGTCTCGTCCCTGAGCACGTACTGGAACTGCTCGCCCACCCCGACCATCCTGTTGCTCCTGAGCATCGAGAGCATCATGACGAAACCGGCGTAGAAGAAGATCCCCTCCATGATTATGTAGTATCCGACGAGGTCGTAGACGAACCTCTGTATGTTCTCGACGCCGGTGGTTGTGAAGTTCGGGTCAAGTATGGATTTTGTGAGGTCCACGACGTAGTCGTCCTTCGCCTTTATGCTTGCGATGGTGTTGTACATGTTGTAGATCTCGTCAGGGTCCAGCCCCAGGGAATCGCAGCAGTAAAGGAACATCTCCGTGTGGACGGCCTCCTCGTACGCCTGCCTGAGCAGGTACTGCCTCGACTCGGGGTTGGTTATGTGCCTGTATATCGAGAGTATGATGTTGTTCGCGGTCAGGCTTTCCGCCGTCGAGAAGAATCCGAGGTTCCAGAGGATCATCCTCCGCTCGTCGTCGCTCAGGCCGCCCTTCTTCTTCCAGAGCTCTATGTCCTGCTGCATGGGTATCTCTTCCGGCACCCAGTTGTTTGCCACGCCGGCCTTGTAGTGCGTCCTGGCCCACTCGTACTTTATGGGGAGTATCTTGTTCGGGTCGACCTCTGACGCGTTTAGTATCTTCTTCATGTTTACCTCCTTTCTGATTTACTGGCAGGCCTCGCAGTTCTCCTCGTCCGACATGCTGTGGCCGTCTATCCTGCAGACCTTGGCCTCGAATGCCTGTGGCGCGACGGGCTCCTGCATGGCTGCCTCGATTATCGCATCCTCTACTTGGACCGTCACGGGCTCCTGGCGCTCGACCTGGACCTGGGCCATTCCGCTCTCGCTTACGTCCATTATCCTCGATTCCGCGGCGCTTTCTGGCTTGGAGGCGTACGCCCTCCCGCTGTTGTCGGTGCCCGCCGTCTCTATGTTTATCGCGGCTGTCCTGTTCGTTATCTCGAGGGTGCTCTTCTCTATTGTCGATGCCGCAATGGTCCTCAGGTAGTATGTGGACTTGAGGCCCATCTTCCAGGCGTATATGTAGATGTCGGAGAGCCTCTTTCCGGAGCTTGTCGCGCTGAAGATGTTGAGCGACTGGCTCTGGTCTATCCACTTGGCCCTCCTTGCGGCAGCCGCTATCATGAACTCCGGGTCTATGTCGAAGGCCTCCTTGTACTTGTCCTTGAGCTTCTTCGGCAGCGACTCTATGTGCTGGAGGTTTCCGTCGTTCTCCTTTATCTTCTCGAGAAGCGTCTTGTTCCAGAGCTCGTTGGCCTTGAGGTCCTCGACCAGGAACTTGTTGACCACTGTGAATTCGCCGCTCATGTTGGACTTGACGTAGATGTTCTTGTAGATGGGCTCTATGGAAGGGTAGCATCCTGCAATGTTGGATATTGTCGCTGTGGGGGCTATGGCCATGGTGTTTGAGTTCCTCATCCCGTGCTGCTTCACCTCCCTCCTGGCTACTGACCAGTCCATCTTTGCGGTCCTGGGGACCTCTATCTTGATTCCCCTTTCCTGCTCGAGCAGGTCAAGGGAGTCGAGCGGCAGTATGCCGCGGTCCCACTTCGATCCCTTGTAGGTCTCGTAGGTCCCGCGCTCCCTGGCGAGCTCGGTGGATGCCAGTATCGCATAGTAGGATATGATCTCCATGCTCTCGTCGGCGAACTCCAGCCCGGCGTCCGAGTCGAAGTTCCTTCCCAGCATGTAGAGTGCATCCTGGTAGCCCATTATGCCCAGGCCCACCGGCCTGTGCCTCATGTTGGAGGTCTTGGCCTCTTCGGTCGGGTAGTAGTTGATGTCTATGACGTTGTCCAGCATGCGCATTGCGGTGTATACGGTCTCCTTGAGCAGGCCGGAGTCGAGCCTGCCCTCCTTTATGTGGTTTGCCAGGTTTATCGAGCCTAGGTTGCAGACCGCGGTCTCGTCCTTCGAGGTGTTCAGCGTTATCTCGGTGCAGAGGTTCGAGCTGTGGACCACTCCGACATGGTCCTGCGGGGACCTCACGTTTGCAGGGTCCTTGAAGACCATCCAAGGGTGGCCTGTCTCGAACAGGGAGGTGATCATCTTCCTCCAGAGCTGCTGCGCCTTGACTGTCTTGAAGAGCGCTATCTTGCCTTCCGACGCCCTCTTCTCGTACTCAATGTACTTCTCCTCGAACTTCCTGCCGTATGTCTGGTGCAGCTCCGGAACCTCCTCAGGGGAGAAGAGCGTCCAGTCCTCGTCGTTGACGACGCGCTTCATGAAGAGGTCGGGTATCCAGTTGGCCGTGTCCATGTCGTGCGTTCTTCGCCTTTCGTCGCCGGTGGTCTTCCTCAGGTCGAGGAAGTCCTCTATGTCCATGTGCCAGGTCTCCAGGTAGGCGCACGTTGCGCCCCTCCTCTTTCCGCTCCTGTTTATCGCGACTGTGGTGTCGTTGGCTATCTTCAGGAAGGGTATCACTCCCTGGCTTTCCACGTTGGTGCTCTTTATCAGCGATCCGGTTGCCCTTATGTTGGTCCAGTCGTTGCCTAGCCCTCCGGACCACTTCGAGAGCTGGGCGTTGTCGCCTATGGCCTTGAAGATGTGAGAGAGGTCGTCCTCGACGGTAGTAAGGTAGCATGAGCTGAGCTGCGGGTGCATGGTCCCGGAGTGGAAGAGCGTCGGGGTTGAGGCCACGAACCTCATGGATGAGAGCACCTCGTAGAACTGCATTGCGCGTGACTCCTTGTCCTTCTCGTTTATCGAGAGTCCCATGGCTACACGCATCCAGAAGAACTGCGGCGTCTCGGTGGGCAGGTCTGTGCGCCTGTCCCTGACGAAGTACCTGTCATAAAGGGTCTGTATGCCCCTTGAGTTCATCATGAGGTCCCTGTCGAATATCAGCACCTTTGAGAGCTTCTCCAAGTCAAAGTCCAGGAGCTCCTTTGTCAGGAGGCCCTGCTCCACTCCCTTCTTTATCGAGGCAGCGAATGACCTTCCATATGCCTCGCGTATGTTCTTGGAGAAACCAGAGGCCAGCGCCTCCTTGTAGAGAGATGAGAGGAAGAGCCTTGTGGTTATTGCCTCGAATGCGGTTGGATCCTGCTCTATCAGGGCCTTTGATGACATTATGGCCAGCTTTGCCAGCTCCGATGTCTTTATGTTCTCGTAGATTCCCAGCTCGCACTGCCTCACCAGGCCGTCTATGTCGACCACGCCCTCGAAGCCCCTGCAGGCCCTTGCTATGAACGTCCTAAGCTTGGATTCGCTGAATACCTCCCTGGAGCCGTCCCTCTTCGTGACGTGTATCCTTCCCTCCTCTATGTAGCGTATTATGTCCTTCTGCTTCTGCTCCCTTATCTCACGGTGCCTCTCCCTGTACAGTATGTAGGCCTTTGAAACGTCGAAAAGCCCGAACTCCATGAGAGTGCGCTCCACGAGGTTCTGTATTCCCTCCACGTCCGGGGTCTTGTAGCCCGCGTACCTTACCTCTATGCCCTTGAGGACGTGCTCGGTGAGCGCGCCCACGTCAACGTTGTCCGTGTTGCCCCTTGTTGCAAGTATCGCCTTCCTGATCGCCTCCGCTATCTTCTCAGGCTTGAACTCAACTACAGTGCCATCCCTCTTCTTCACATTCTCGAATTTTTCCCACGCCATCAAAACAACCCCATATACAACCTGTAGTATCCCTGGACATCCAAAGCCACTATAGATGGTGGATACGGACGCCCATAGTGTATTGAACATCAGGTATATAAACAGTTTCTATTTGCCGGATTTCGCTGAGTACTTGGAATTTCTCCCTGCCTTTATAAGCTTATTTATTTTCTCGTCTAACACATTACGTGTTTAAGGTATTTATTCTTTTTACTAGCGCGCGGTTATCCTTCCGGTCCTGGTTATTTTGCATCCTTTGGAGACCTTGCCGAGGGAGTGGTATGTGAGGAGGAGGTTGACAAGCGAGACTGCGCCCAGGAGCCAGGCCTGGTTGACGGCTATGAAGGTTATCGCTCCGCTGACACCTATGGCATTGACGCCTATTCCGTAGAGGATAACCGCGAGTATGGGAGCGCTGCAGCCGCAGCTGGTGACAAGGCTCCCTATGAAGGTGGTGACGGCGCTAGCCGCGCCGTCCTCCAGCCCCATCAGGCTGTACTTTAACGATATATGGATGGAATAGGCGCTTACGGTAAGGAGGAGCGCTGACGTCGCAGAGAGTATGTAGAGCAGGTACCATGGCGCGGTCACCAGGAAGACGCCCTGGCTGCTTATGGTTATCATGTATTTTATGAAAAGGTAGTAGACTGCGGCTGCAACGACCAGCAGTATCAGGAATGCCGGCGAGGTGACCGCGTTCTTCAGTATAAGAAGCCTTCCTGGCCTCGTCGGCTTTGGGCTGGGCACTTCAATAACCATTCTGCTTCTCTATCCCGATTATCGCAGGGAGCGAGCACACCGGAGCTGTGTTGTTTATCGAGGCGCATGTCATGGCTATGTAAAGGTCGGCCGCGGCGTACTCGGTCCAGCTGAACTGGTTGTCCGGGTTGGCGAGCTGCCCAAGGACCTGCGCATGGGTCATGTTGGAGAGCGCGAGCGTGCTGCCTGTCGGCGGCGTGTTGCCGAAGTCTATCGCGTCGGCGCCGCTCACCTGGCTTCCTCCCCATATGGTGTATGGTGTTCCCTGGAAATTGTTTATGTCAAGTATGTATTGGAAGGCGCTCTCGTACGCGAGGTTGCCCGTGCTGTTGATCTCCTGCGCTATGACCGGGAGCGACTGTAGGTTGAATCCTGCGGTTATCGGGTCTGTGTCCTCTATGGCTATGAAGTTTATGTACTTGCTGTTGTAGAACGAGCCCAGATCAACTGAAGACTGGTTGTACTGGGCAGGCGACCAGTAGAGCGTGGGCACGTCGTAGTCCCCGAATGAGCTGTAGCCGTTGAAGAGCGTGGAGAAGTTGCCGAACCTGGAGAGCGCGAGCGCCATGGCCCACCTGTTCTCTCCGCAGAAGATGCAGGTTATCGACCCGAAGTATATCACGGAGGGCTTACCGTTAACCAGGAAGGTTGGGACAGGTTTAACTGTCGCAGAGACTGAGTTGGCAAGGCTCCTGTTAAGGTACATCATCCCCGCCGTCTCGAAGTACGACTGCGAGGCGTTGTTTATTATGGAGAGCTCCGTCGCGTTGAGCTGCGAGTTTATGCCCTGCAGGGTCTTGCCGAATGGCGCGCTCTGGTTTATGACCGGGTCGTTCGGCAGGTAGTAGAGCGGCGTTATCAGGCTGCCGGTGATATTGAACTGCGAGAGGGGCGCCGTGCTGTTGGTGCTGTTGGAATATACGGTGTTGTTTATGTAGACGGTCTTGTTTACGTATATGGTCCTCCCCGAATGCACGAGCGAGTAGGCGGAGGCCAACACGGCCATTACGCTTATCAGTATTGCGGCGTAGCAGAGCGACTGGAGGGCTTTCGCTGAAGGCGCTCCTCCCCTTCTGATGCTCCTCGCTGCCATGACTAATCCTTGTTTTTTTATGATTATCTTTTTATATATGAAACAATATAAAGGTTCTGTGTGGTTCTCTTGGAAAGCTCGGCCCAGGTCTCTGCAAGGATCTTCAGGATGGAGGAACCGGTGCTGTATGCCGATGCGCACTGCCATCTCGACCTCTTCCCGGATCCGTTGAGGGTGGTGGAGGAGTCTAGAAAGCTGGGCGTCGGGATTATCATAACTGCCGGGGCCGGGGCGGCAAGCAACCTCAGGATGCTGGAGCTGGCAAGGGGGAGCGTCTACGGCGTTGCGGGGATATCGCCGGATTTTGTGGGAAAGGACTCGGGCCAGATAGAGGAGCTGCCCGAGATAGTCAAGATGAACAGGAACATAATAGGCATAGGCGAGATCGGGCTCGACTCGGTCAAGGTCAGGGATACGCCATTGGAAAGGCAGGCAGAGGCTTTCGAGAAACAGATAGACATCGCAAAGGCGATGGAGCTGCCGGTGGTGGTCCATGCTAGGGGCGCCCTGAAGAGGGTCATGGAGATACTGGAGTCAAGGGAGGTCGAGCGCGCCGTCTTCCACTACTTCGAGGGAGGCGTGGATGAGGCCAAGGCCGCCGAGAAGAACGGCTGGCTCGTCTCGATACCTCCGATAGAGTCTGGAAGAAGGAAAAGGGTTATAAAGGAGTTAGACCTCAGTAGTATAGTGGCCGAGACGGACTCTCCCGCAGTGGGAAAAAGTCCAGCCGATGTAGTGAAGGTCGTGGCGAAAATCGCCGAGTTGAAGGGGGTAAGCCCCGATGAGGCCGGAGAGCGCATGACCAAAACCATTAAAGAGTACTTCTACATATAATGTCT
>DATJMH010000007.1:0-7796 GCA_035508815.1 Saccharimonadales bacterium (SeqCode) | reverse complement strand
CGACCGAGTTCTCCGCAGCGTTCCCGTTGAGCGCGGCCCAGACGAAGACGCCCTGCTTGTTCCCCGTGCTTATTATCTCGAGGAGGTTGCTCGCCGCAAGCTCGTTGTCTATGAGGCCGCCTATCTGGCTGACCGGTATGTGCACGCTGGCCTTGAGACCCAGCCTAGAGATCCTCCTTATCAGCTCCGTGTAGGTGGTGGTGACGTACCTGGCCTTGGCCTTGCTGTCGGCGCTGCCGCTCAGGAACATTATGGAGGTCAGGACGTTTTCCTTGTTGAACTCCTGCGCCCTCTCGAGCGCGGAATTCATGGTGGTTCCCGCAACGTGCTTCTTTATCAGCCTGTATACGAGCCTCTCCACCAGAGAGTCTTCCTTCAAAAGCATCACTGATATATAATTGAATCACAAGGTTTATATTAGATATTATGATCACTCTGACGAAGTCTGCCGGCATAGGCGGCGAGCTGAAGAACGAGCCCGAGGACTTCACGGTCAAGGAGATAACCTCCAGGGGCTTCGTGCTGGAGCCCGGCAGGGGCTACGCCGCGGCCGACCTCCAGGAACCGGAGTCACCTGAAGGCAAGTTCACCACATTCGTCCTGGAGAAGAGGAACTGGGAGACCATACGCTCGATACTCGAGATAGCCAAGAGGATGGGTAAGGGGCGCAAGTCGATAGGCTACGCCGGGACCAAGGACAAGAGGTCGGTCTCGGTCCAGCTCGCATGCATATACGGTGTGGAGCCCGCCAACGTCTCCAGCGTAGGCATAAAGGACATCAAGATCAACGGCGCCTGGAAGAGCGACGGCATAGAACTGGGCAGCAACCTCGGCAACTCCTTTTCCGTGAGGGTAAGGGGCGCCAGCAACGCCGGCGCCATACCCTTGCTGATAGAGGAGCTCAACGGCCTCTTCCCAGACTACTTCGACAGGCAGAGGTTCGGCTACCGGCTGAACAACTTCCGGATAGGGATGAGCATACTAAACAACGACTTCGAGGCCGCTGTGATGACCTTCCTTACGGACAGCAGCAACGAGAGCGACCAGGAGGCCGTCGAGGCCAGGAAGACGCTGGCGGAGGAGATGGACTTCCAGAGGGCGACATCCTACTTCCCGAGGCACCTCAGGTACGAGAGGACCATGATAGACTACCTGGCGAGGTACAAGAACTACGCCAACGCCATAAGGAAGATACCCCGCGGCATAGCGCTGATGTTCGTCCATTCCGTCGAGGCGCTCATATTCAACGCGGCGCTCGAAGATAGGATAAGGAGCGCCGACCTCGGTTCGAAGCTGCATTGCAGGAAGAACTTCTACGGGTTTCCGGAACCTGAGAGCGCCAGCGTCGGGGAGGAGGGCTTTCCCCTCGGGCTCCTGATAGGCTATGAGACGAAGGACGAGTACATAGGGGATTACGAAAACCTGATAATGGAGAAGCTAGGAATAAGCAAGGAGACCTTCAAGATAAAGGGCATGCCCGAGCTCAGCATGAAGGGCACCTACCGCCAGCTGCTCTCGCCCTTCAGGGACTTCTCCTACTCCGTCAAGGAAAACGATGCGACACTCAACTTTTCGATACCGACCGGAGCGTACGCAACGATATTCCTGGGCGAGATAACAAAGTCAAATCCCCTCGAACTCAGTGAAATTGCGCCGCAGCTATCCCAATCCTGAAAAACCCGGATTACAGTCTTATCTTGCCATCGAAGAAAGGTATTTTATCCTTGCTGCTCCATTAAGATGCGGTGGAAAACCATGTACGGAAGCGAGACGGTGCAGAAGCAGAACATCTGGGACGACCCTGAGCTATTCAAGCCGAAGATAGCCGTGGTGGGAGTCGGAGGAGGGGGAAACAACACAGTGCACAGGCTCTGCTCCATGGACATAAAGGGCGCCGATCTCTACGCGTTCAACACCGACGGGAAGCAGCTCGCAATGCTCCATCCGAGGATACAGAAGATAATGCTTGGAAGGGAGATAACCCGCGGCCTCGGCGCAGGGGGGTTCCCTGAGATAGGCGAGAAGGCCGCAGAGCTGTCAAGGCCAAGCATAGAGGAGCTGCTCAGGGACAAGAACCTGGTCTTCCTGACCGCTGGAATGGGAGGGGGAACGGGAACCGGCGCGGCTCCAGTGGTCGCACGCGCGGCGAAGGACGCAGGCGCGACAGTGGTCGGGATAGTGACGATACCATTCGCCCTGGAGAGGGTAAGGCTTGAGACCGCAAAGAGGGGCATAGCAAAGCTCAGGGAGAACATAGACACGCTGATAATAATAGACAACCAGAGGCTCGTCAGCCTGTACCCGAACCTGCCGATAGAGGACACCTTCAAGCTGGCGGACGAGATAACCGCCAAGGCGGTACGCGGCATAACGGAGACAATAACGCAGCCAAGCATGATCAACCTCGACTTCGCCGACATAAGGAACATAATGAAGGCCGGAGGCGTATCGATGATAAGCGTGGGCAGCGGACAGGGCCACGACAGGATAAACGAGGTCGTGCACAGCACGCTCAACAACAAGCTCCTGGACGTTGACTACAGGAACGCGAGGGGCGTCCTGCTGCACATAACCGGAGGTCCTGACCTCACATTGGGGGACGCGAACCAGATAGGCTCAAAGCTCACCGAGACAATATCTGCCGACGCGAGCGTGACCTGGGGCGCGAGGATGGACCCCGAGGCGAGCGGCAGGGTGGAGGTCATAGGGATATTCACCGGAGTCACCGGCTCATCCGTATTCGGAATGGAGAAGGAAAGGAAGGACGAGAGGTTCGGCCTCGACATCATATGATGGAGACATACGTCAAAGCTCCTCCGCGACAGTCTCGCCGTTCTCGCCCTTCTTCCTGCTGAGCATGTAGACCTTTCCGTTCGAGACCTGCTTGAGCTGCTCGTCGTGCGTTATTATGAATATCTGGTCGACTATCTCCGGAAGCTTCTCGTTGAAGACCCTGACAAACCTCTCTATTCCGAGCTGGTCTATGTTGTGCGTAGGCTCGTCAAGTATGAGCCACTTAAGATTGGGCACCAGGACCAGCGCGAAGGCAACCCTCATGGCAAGGCACGCTATGCTCCTCTCGCCGCCGCTCGCTATCGCGTCAACGTCCTCCCAGACCTCCTTCTCCTCCCTGTAGGTTGCGATGCGGAGTATGTAGTCGCCTTCCGTGGCCGCAAGCTCAAGGTTGGGATAGTCGCCATAGGGATACAGCTCGGGCCAGATCTGCTGCATTATCCTGTTTATCGAGCTCACAAGCCTGCTCCTCATCTGGGCCTGGGTCTCTTTGAGCGAGTTGTTGAACTTGTTCAGGTTCTCGATTACCGCGGCCTTTGCCCTGATATCCCCATATATCCTCTCAACCTTCTCCATCTCCCTTTTCCTCTCCTCAATCTGCATGGACTTCTCGCGAAGCGCCTTCTTGTTTGAATCCAGGAGCGCGGAGTTCCTGCTTATCCCCGAGGATATCGCAGTGAATTCCTTCTGGACTGCGTCAAGCTTCTTATCATCGACCTCTATCCTTCCCAACTCCTTCTCCTTCTTCCCGACGGATTCCTCGTTCCTGGCCCTTTCTGAGAGATACGCCGCCCTTCTCTCAAGTTTCTCCTTGCCGTTCCTCAGCCTCGCAATCTCCTCGCCGGCCCTGTCCAACTCCAGGCCTGCCGTCTCGACCTCCTTCTTCAGCCTCGCGCTCTCTTCCGCAGCTTTCTCGGTCTCCTTCTCCATCCTGCCCTTCTTCTCGTCCAGTCCTGAATACGACTTGAGCTTCTCCTCTACAACAGTCAGTTTGTTCAGCAGGTCGTTCAGCTCCTCCAGCGTATTTCTGCCCTTCCTCTGGAGCTCCTGCATTCCCTTGGCCCTCTCCCCCAGCTCCTTCATCAGCGCCTTCTTTGCGGACAGCAGGGTTTCCTTCATGCCCGGCTCGAGTTCCCTCTCGCACACGGGGCACCTGCTTATGTGCTTCTCGAGTTCCCTGGCCCATTTGTCGGCCTCGCTCCTCTGCGCGGCCACCGACGCGAGCTCCGACTCAAGTTTGTCCATCTCCTTCCTGCGCTCCTCGAGCTCGGCCGCGACCTTCTCCCTTCCCTTCCCCTTCGCGCTGGCAATGAGCCTATCGCGTTCCTTCATGTCCTCCATTACGGCGGCGAGCTCGCCCTGCATCTTGCCGAGCCTGGCCTGCGCGGCCTGCATCTGAGCCATGATCTCCTTTGATCTCCTTCTGAGCGCCTCCAGCTGCGATTCGCCCAGCTTCAACTTCCTACCGATCTCTTCAATCTCTCCGAGTTTTTCCGAATCAATCCTTGATATCTCCTTCTCAAGCACCTGGGCCTTGCTCCTCAGCTCGGCTGTCTCCTTCGCAAGCTCTATCTTTTTGTTGTATCTCTCCTTCATCTCCTTGAGCGAGGCCTCTGTTTTTGCCGAGTCGAGCCTGAGCTTCTCCATGACTGCAAGTATCGACTTCTCTTCCTCGGCCATCTTCCCCTTCTCTTCCCCAAGCCTTTCCAGCTGCTTCTTCTGCCCCTCCATGTCGAATCCCTCGGCGGTCTTCCTGCTCTCGTCCATCATCTCCTTTATCCTGTTTATCAGGCTGGTGGTGTTCTCCTGCGCGTTCGCGAACTTGTCTAAGCCGAGCAGGTTGTCTATCTGCTTCTTCCTGTCTGAGGACCTGAGCTCGAGGAAGTAGTCGAGGCGGTTCTGCTCAGAGTAGATGGCCCTGGAGAAGAGGTCGTAGTCCATGGCAAGCGCCTTCTCGACCTCCTCTGTCACCCGCTGGGGCTGCGATTGGACGTACGCGCCGTTCTTCTGGAGGGTGGCCTTGGCGGAATCATCGGAGCTTATCTCGCGCTCAACCGTGTAGGCGTCATCCCCGATATCAAAGGAAATCCTTATCTTCGCGCTCTTCTTCTGGTTCGGCCTGTTCCTTATCAGGTCGCTCACATTGACGCGCCTGTTCTTTATCGCCGGGAAGGTGCCGAACAATCCAAAGGAAATGGCGTCCATGACCGAGCTCTTGCCCGCGCCCATCTGGCCTATCAGTATGTTGGTGCCCTTCGAGAAGGAGAGCCTGGTGGAGCCGTGGGTCTTCCAGTTGATAAGCTCTATTGAATTGATCATGAGAACCACAGCCGATCTACATCGGCCTCGAAAATATATAGCCCTTTGGAATGCTATCGGGATTCAAGCGAATGTCGACACTCGGTGGCAAACCGATTAAACTAGCTTTATCGGGAACCTGAGGAACTTCAGCTTGTCCTCCTGCTTCTCCATTAGGTCGTTTGTCCATACATGCACCGGCACAGCCTTGTATACCTTTCTGCGCGAGCGGCCCATAAACTCCATTGGAGAAGGCGGAGCCTGGTGCTTCCTTTTATAGAGCAAACTCAAGGCCATCCTGACCTCTTTCCTGGAGCGCACTTCACTCGCCTTTGCCTTTATGTAGACGCCGAATCCTGCGCCTTCCGGCACCGTGGAGTCATAAATGACCAGGGCCACGTTCTCGTTCTGCTCGATATTGATGGAATGGACGGTCTTCTCCGCGGAGATCCAGTAGAAGTTGTAGTTCTTGTCGTACGCGCAGAATACAGGTGAATTCCAGGGAACTGACTTCCTGTTCGAGGTTGCTATGGTGATGTAAATTATCTTCTTGATCAGCATCTTCGCCTTCCTGATCTCCTTTGCCCTGTTTAATAGCTCTCTTCCGAGAAGGTACCTGAGCTCCGCCTCGTTCATCGTCAGCTTGCCGCCAGGCCTATACTGCTCCAGATAGGCGGCTACATCCCCATCGTCCATAAAAACACTAAGAGAAGAAAATCTAAATAGTGGTAAGTACTGCCGGTACTAGGACTCATGCTTGCCGCGCCAGGGAAACCTGCCAGCTTTGCATAAAAGCTGCCAAATTCCTTATGGCAGCTATATAAACCTTTACACGCCATTAATTATAACTGAGTTATAAGGCTGGATAAATGCTTAGCGGATACGAGAGAGCCTACAAGGAGATAGTCCCTGCAGCGAGAGCGGCGCTCATAATAGAGCTCAACAAGAAGTACAACATAAAGGAGGAGCTGATCTCAAAGTACGTGGGCATAACCCAGGCGGCAATAAGCAAGTACCTCAACGGAAGGTACTCGGCAAGGATAAAGGAGATAGTGGAGAAGATAGACAAGGCAACGATAGAGACCTATGCAGAAAAGATAGCGAACGGCCACCCCGAAGCGATCAACAAGTACCTCTGCACCATCTGCAACGCGATGAACGATTTCGACTGCAGGTTCTCGGCAAACAAGTGACATCATGGCGAACGAACAAGTAGAAGAGATGGTTGCCGCAAACGAATACAAGGAGAGGTACGGCTTCAACGAGAAGGTCGAGTACGAGGATTTCCACAAGGGCATCACGGAGGCGACGGTAAGGCAGATATCCCAGATAAAGGGCGAGCCCGACTGGATGCTCCAAAAACGGCTGACCGGCTACAAAATATTCCTATCCAAGCCTACTCCAAAGTGGGGTGCGGACTTGAGCAACATCAACTATGACGACATTTACTACTACAGGCAGCCAAAGGGCAAGGAGGCCAACAAATGGGAGGACGTCCCTGCCGACATAAAAAGGACATTTGACAAGTTGGGCGTCCCAGAGGCCGAGGCGAAGTTCTTCGCGGGAGCCGAGGCCCAATTCGACTCGTCCGTGGTGTACTCGCACGTAAACAAAGAGCTTGAAAGGTTGGGGATAATATTCACCGACACCGACAACGCCGTGAAGAAGTACCCTGAACTCATGAAGAAATATTTTGGCACAATAATCCCCCCAACTGATAATAAGTTCGCGGCACTGAATACCGCTGTCTGGTCCGGCGGATCGTTCATCTACATACCTAAGGGGGTGAAGGCAACCATGCCTCTCAACGCATACTTCAGGATAAACGCCGAGTCCTCTGGGCAGTTTGAAAGGACGCTTATCATAGCTGACGAGGGCGCAGACGTAACGTACATTGAGGGGTGCACTGCCCCGGTATATGCAAAAAACTCGCTCCACTCTGCAATAGTTGAGCTTGTCGCGTTGAAAGGTGCCCACATAAGGTACGTCACGATCCAGAACTGGTCAAAGAACGTCTACAACCTAGTGACGCAAAGGGCGCACGTAGAGGAAAACGGGAGGGTTGAGTGGATCGACGCGAATATAGGGAGCAAGATCAACATGAAATATCCATCAATCTACCTCAGAGGCAAGGGAGCCAGCGGAGAGGTCCTTTCTATAGCGCTCGCAGGTGAAGGACAAGTCCAGGATTCGGGAGGAAAGATCTACCATCTGGCGCCAAACACCACTTCAAAGATAATCTCAAAAAGCGTTTCAAAGGGGAGCGGGGTAAGCACATTCCGCGGCCTCCTACACATAGCGAAGAACGCTGAGAATGCAAAGTCGCACGTATCATGCGACGCGTTGCTTCTCGACGGATTCGCAAAGACAAACACGTACCCGTACAACCAGATAAACAGGAGCGACGCTATCATAAGCCACGAGGCAAAGATCGGGAAGATAAGCGACGAGATGATATTCTACCTCATGTCAAGGGGAATCTCGGAGGACGACGCCGTGGCGATGATAGTCCTGGGCTTCATAGAGGACCTCACGAAGATACTTCCAATGGAATACTCCCTGGAGCTCAAGCGGCTGATAAAGCTCGACACTTCGGGAGGAGTAGGCTGACAGTCTTATCATAGGTGTTTTCCTTGAGTTATGAAGAGTTCAGAAACGAAGCCATAGAGCAATATGCGCTCCTGCCAAACGAAAGCAACGAGCTT
>DATJMH010000006.1:0-14277 GCA_035508815.1 Saccharimonadales bacterium (SeqCode) | reverse complement strand
CAGCCTCGAGCAGACAGTCTCGAACGTCATAGCTGCGATAGACGCATCCGGGGAGAGGGTCACGGGCAGGCCGCAGATATACGCCCTCCTATCCCTTCTTCCCATAATAAAGGAGCCCCTTCTCACGGAGTCCTCAAAGCTCATGTTCCTCATCGGCAAGAAGTTCGCCGAGGACCCAAGGAGCCGGGACACAGAGAAAAGCCTGGAGAGGCTCGCGAACTTCCTCGACATCCAGGACGTCTCAGTAAAAAGGGAGAAGAAGCAGACGAGCGTCACTCTCAGGTACGGCAGCCACAACTCGATGGAGGGCTTCATGGAGCTTAGCATAAAGGCATTTATAGGCTTTCTTAGTAAACGTTTCAACTCTATAGTGAAGGTCAGGGAAAGCAGGTTCAGGAGGAATTACGCGGTAACTCTGAGCATCACGGAAGGTGCATGAATGGGCATAGAATTTCTGGATCCCCTACTTAAATTTGTCCCTGGGATAAGGAAGCCGACCACTCCGCTCTCGTTCAAGCAGAAGCTCAAGTGGACCGGAATAATAATGGCGATCTACTTCCTGATGTTCGCCACCCCGGCCTTCGGGGTCAGGATCTCCTCGCTCAAGAACCCCGCACTGGAGATCATAAACACCATCTTCGCCGCGAGGCTCGGGTCCCTTGTCACTGTCGGGATAGGGCCCATAGTGCTGGCCAGCATAGTCCTACAACTGCTCAACGGCGCCGGGGTCATAAAGATGGACCTGAACAATCCCGAGGACAAGGGCCGGTTCCAGGCCATACAGAAACTCGCAGCGATAGTGATATCCGTGGTCGAGGCGGCCATCTTCGCTTCAACCGGCAGCATAGTTGCGATAAGCTCGTCGTTCGTGATACCCATAATAATCCAGTTCGTGATAGGCGCGATAGTGGTCATCTACCTTGACGAGACCATGGTCAAGTACGGCATCACCTCCGGAATAAACCTATTCATCGCCGGCGGCGTGGCATACTCGATAGTGGCAGGCACCTTCGACATACTGCTGCCTCTCGCGGCCTCCCAGCTGGCGCAGGGGACGGCGACCGCGATACCCCAGGCGGTGCTGGCCTTCCTGCCTCTGGTATTCACCGTAATAGTCTTCCTGATAAGCCTCTTCGTCCTTGAGATGAAGATAGAGCTGCCGCTGGTCTTCAGCCAGTTCCGCGGGGTCGGAGGAAGGCTGCCCATACCCTTCCTCTACGTCAGCGTCCTTCCGGTCATACTTGCGACCTCGCTCCTCTACAGCCTGGGGGTCTGGTTCCAGCCGCTCTCCCATCTAGGGGGCGGCCTTGGCAGCTTCATACAGTTCCTGGCCGTCTATTCCAACCAGTCGGGCACCAGCACAATAAGCGGAGGGCTCATCTACCTGATCCAGCCCAACTTCCCTGTCCCATACACAAGCGGCTACGGCACCTACATCTACCAGCTTGAAACCGGGTGGTCGCCGCTTAACATGCCCGGCGGCGCCGTCTGGGAGGTGCCGACCTGGGCCCATTTCGTGATCTACCTCCTTGTCCTTGTCTGTCTCTGCGTCATATTCGGGAAGTTCTGGGTCGAGATGACTGGGCAGAGCCCCAAGAACATGGCCGAGCAGCTGCAGGACGTGGGATGGCAGATACCCGGCTTCAGGAGGGACCCCAGGACCATAGAGAGCGTGCTCAACAACTACCTTCCCACCATAACGATCCTGGGAAGCATCTTCGTCGGCATACTCGCCGCCTTCGCGACCATAAGCGGAGCCATAGGCGGGGGGATGGGCGTGCTGCTCACCGCTGGAATCATGTATGCGATCTACCAGCAGCTGGAGAGGGAGAACCTGATAGAGAGCTACCCGGCGCTGAACAACCTGCTCTCCAAGTAAACCCTGGAAGGGGAAACCTGTATATATCCACACAATCACAGTTAACCAGAAGGCTTCTATGGCCAAACGCATCGCGTCTCTGCCTTCCCATGGCGCCACCAAGGTGTTCGGCGCCCTTCCTACTGGCCATATGTCCTCGGGAGCATCTCTGGTTTTGAATCCTCGGCGCATTGTCAGGTATATTAATATTGTTGTCCGATAATATCCGATGCTGCTCTCGATAGTCACCTCAGGCGGCCAGGTAGACCTCCTGCTGATAGCGATATCGTTCATAATACTGATAGGCTACGTGAGCGAGATCATATTCAGGATAACCAAGGTGCCCGAGGTCCTGATTCTCATGTTCATAGGCATAGTCCTTGGTCCGGCCAGCGGCCTCCTCCCCACAACCTACATAGCCACGCTGCGCGGCCTGACGCCCCTCTTCGGGAGCATAGCGCTTATCATGATAATGTTCAACGGCGGGAGGATAATAAAGCTGCAGAGGAGGACCCTGGCCGACGGCACAGGCTACCTTCTCGCGCTTGCGGACACGGTCATACCGGGCATCGCGATAGCGGCTCTGATGTTCTTCGTGTTCAAGTGGCCGCTGATATATGGGGGCCTTCTCGGGGTGATACTTGGTGAGACCTCCGCCATAATGGTCCTGCCGCTGATCAAGAAGGTCAAGCTCGACCAGAAGCTCTACGACATCCTGGCGATAGAGACCACCTTCAACTCCGTATTCGCGATATTGATCTTCTACCTGCTGCTCGCGCCGATAAGCGGCACCACCTTCTCAGTGCTCTCCTACATCCAGTACAGCATCTCGTACATCGCGATAGGCGTTGTGATGGGCCTCGCTGCAGGGATAGGGTGGCTGCTTGTTCAGAACATCTTCAAGGGCGCGCGCGGCTACATAGCCACGCTCGCCATAGCCATACTCCTGTACAGCGTGGTCGACTACATAAGCGGCTCTGCCGTCGTCTCCGTGCTCATATACGCGATGATAATCGGCAACTCGAAGATAATAAACAAGTACCTGGGGTTCAGGAGGCCGGAGGAGTCTAAGTACGCCACGGACGTGGAGCGAGAGATGGAATTCCTAGTGAGGACCTTCTTCTTCGTGCTGCTAGGCATAATATCGTTCATCTCGGTGTATTACTTCCTCTTCGCCCTGGTCATCACCGCGGTCCTGATAGTGGTGCGCAAGATCGAGATAGGCGGCCTTCTCAGGATGGAGTCCAAGGTCAAGGATCTCGTCTTCTCGCTCATGCCGCGCGGCCTGGGCGTGGCGGTGCTTTCAAGCATCTACTACGCAACCGGCTTCCCGTACTCGCAGGAGATCTTCTACCTCTCTTTCATGACCATAATACTGACCAACGTGGCCTTCAGCCTGGCGACGAGCAGGACCATAAAGAGATTCTGACAGGGGTTGCAGGGTAGCCGAAAGATAGGGCAAGTATTTTATTACTCCCTGCGCTGGAATCAATAATGCAAGCGAGTCAATGAAGACCCATTACATAATGTTCATCGCCTTCCTCCTGGCACTGGCAGTGGGGATCTTTATGGGCCTACTTCCGGCCCAGGCGCTCTCCCCATTTGGGATCACTGGCATATACGCGGAGCTGTTCAAGACCGCCGTAATAGTGGTCTTCGGCCTGATATCCACCTACCTGCTCTCCGCGACCATAATAAACTACGGGAAGAACAAGCCCAGGATGGACGAGCGCTCGATAGCCAAGCTTGTGAATCTCCTGGGGTACGCGATAATAGCCCTCCTGCTGCTCTCGGCCTTCAAGGTAAACATAACCGGCGTCCTGGTCGGCGCGGGCTTCCTGGGAATAGTCATAGGCCTTGCATCTCAGGCAACCCTGGGGAACCTCTTCGCCGGAGTCTCGATGATGGCCGCGAAGCCGTTCGCGGAGGGCGACAGGGTGACCTTCTCCACTTGGCAGTACGGCCTCCTTCCACCGTCCTACTCTCACAACCAGCTCCTTCCCGGATACACCGGCATAATAGTCAACCTCGGCCTCATGTACACGAGGATAAGGCTGGACGAGGGGACTATAATATTTGTGCCCAACGGCGTCCTCAACCAGGCGGTCATAATCAACTACACCATATCCGACATAATAGAGATCAAGATAAGGGTGGAGCTGAACAACAAGGTCAGTTTCCCGCGGTTCAGGCAGGCCTACCTGAAGAGCGCCGGCACAAACAGGAAGCTGGACAAGCTCCTGTACAACGGGATAGACCTGAGGATAACGGACGTCGGCCTCCTGAACTATGGTGTTACCATAAAGGCGAATACAAGGATAGAGAAGGAGAACTACGTCCAGTCGGAACTGGCAGAACTGGCGCTCAAGCTGTCCACCTCAAAAGCGTGAACCAGTTCACTCAAAACCCGCTATTGTCTTCTTGTAGGTCTCGAGTATCTGCGGCGCCGTCGTGGAGACATGGCAGAGCCTCGCCATCCTGTGCGCGTTCCTTCCCATGTCTGTCCTGAGTCCCTCGTCCTCGTATAGCGAAAGGATCCTGCGGGCAAGGCTCCTGAAGTCCCCCGGCTTGAACTTCAGTCCATTCAGGTCATCCATTATCAGCTCCGAGACCCCTGCACCTGAGCTGACTATCGCCGGGATTCCGTATGTCCAGCCCTCTATCACCACCAGGCCGAAGCCTTCCATCCTTGAGGGAAGGACCATGAGGTCAGCCCTTGAGTAGATGCGCTCGAGGTTCTGGTGGCTTATTCTGTCGGTGAATATGACCCGGTCCTCTATCCCGAGCCGCCTTGCGAGCCTCCTGAGCCTCCTCAGCCACTTGGCGCCCTTGGGATGACCAAGGCCCCTGGAACCGCTGCTGAAGCTGCCCCCTCCCACGAGAAGCAGCTTTATCCCATGGCCCTTCAGCAGCGCCACGGCCTTTATCAGGTCGTCCTGCGACTTCATCGCGTCCATCCTGGCGACGTTGACCACGACGAAATCCCTCGGCAGTATGCCTAGCTTTGAGGCGAGTTCTTCCGCGCCTCTCCTCTCCGGCCTTTTCCATATGCCCGGATCTATGTGCGGATAAATCTGGTATGCGCTGCCGTGATAGCCCGCGCGTATCAGCCCCTGCAGGTCCCTTTTCGTGCTGACTATGACCGCGTCGTTGCCCTCAAGCCCGTTGATTATGAACTTCCTTATCTTCCTGTTAAGTATCTCCGGGACAAAGGGTATGTGCCATCTCAGTATTGTCGGGAAGGAAGGGCCGAGCATAGCGCCGAGAAGGAGCTGCTGGAAGTCGTGTATCTCGAAGAGGCTCAGGTCCTCATGGTCCTGGAGCATTATCCTTGCAAGCTTCGAGTTGTACCTGAAGTAGCCCAGGTACTCCTTTATGGTGAACTCCCTGGAGCTGAGGCTGTGTATGTTATTCCATATCTCCTCCTTGAAGTTCACGTAGTCCCTGCTGCTCTCGCCCTCCATGTGTATGCTCACCGCCTTCACCCTCTTCGATATCAATATGTTCCTCGGCGCATTTGGGTTGAGTGAGAACCAGACGGCCTTGCGTATCGCGTTCATCCTCGAGAGCTCCTCTAGTTGCGCGTTTATGAGCGGGCTGACCCCTCCCACCGTATGCACATACTCGTTCTTGCCCAGGTTGGAGATCCTGATGGTCTCCGTAGGATGCTTCTCGAATATCCTCACCACCGGCGTCTGCGAGACTATCCCCAGGTTTATCCTGGCCATCATCTTCCACCTCCTGCCGAATAGGCGAACTCCATGCACGCGGTCCTTTTGGAGCGCCTTCTGATGGCCCTCACGTTCTCCCTGTTGTCGTCTATCATCAGGTCTATCTTGTACTTCCTGCACATCGCGGCCTTGCTCTCCGGTATGGGCCTCAGCGCAAGGAAGAGCTTCCTGTAGTGTATCCTCCACGCCTTCAGCCTGCGCACCTTGCCCTCCCTCTCCCTCTCGATGTCTCTCTCCTCCGCCTTGTCCGACGACGATATGACGTATATCACGTTGCCCTTCCTGAGGCTGTTGGTCAGCTTCCTGAAGAGCGCGGGATTCTCTGTTATGGTGTTGTCGAAGTCTATTCCTATGTTCATAAAACCATCCAATCCCCTTCACTGCCCGCCGCGCTCACTCTTATGCTCCCTGCGGCAGCGTTCATTCCGGATTCATCTGCCCGCCGCTGTACCGGAGTTCGCGGCAAACTAGAAAAAGCGGCTCGGAGAGGATTTGTTATAGGATAGTCTATGGTCTTTGCGGGTCTTGTTGTGCGCCCTTCCAAGGTGCGGGAAGGCGGCAAATTCGCGTTTTTACCTATTGCCTCATACCAAACCATTATCATGACCGGAGATTTTATCCTTCGCTCTGGGAGCTGATTACAATTGGGGATGGGATGTTATAAATAATTTTTGTTGCGCATCGCAACTCAATTCAACATCAACCGAGCCTGTCCAACCTTCTCAGGCCTTGGCGAGCCTCCTGTAGTCCGTGGTTATTCCGCCAAGCGCTTTCGCTATGGCAAGGCATGTGGCATACGAGGCGGCAAACACGAAAGCCATGACGACGATTATCCCAAGGACCTCTATCCCGAGCTGCGCCAGCGCGGGGTAGCCTCCCCCGAAGAGCAGCCCGTTCGGCAGGTTCGCGTTGCCCGACGCGGCCGCAAAGGAATTCTGGGTGAAGAAGGCTATCATCAGCACGCCGAAGATCCCGCCCAGCAGGTGCCCCGGAAGCAGGCCTATCGGATCCGAGAACCACTTCGCCCTGGATACGAGCTTGCTGCCGTAGACAAAAAGCGGCCCGCCGAGCAATCCGAGGATCACAGAGCTCGCGGGGCTGACGAACCCCGCCAGCGGCGTTATTATTATGAGGCCCATCAGTATCCCATTCACGTCGTAGGCCATGTCAGGAACCCGCCGCGAGTCCAGGTACCTGAAGGCGAGCGTGGAGAGCATGGCCGACGCGGCCGCAAGGAAGGTCGTTATCACCACCGTCATCGCGCTCTCGTTGAAGGCAAGCACGCTTCCGGGGTTGAAACCGAACCAGCCCATCCACAGGAGCAGTATGGACAGCGTGAGCCAGCCCTTGTTCAGCTTGATTGGTATCTGCGGGCTCCTCCTGAAGCCCTTCGCCCTCTCCTCCTGCCATATCCTGTAGAGTATGGCAAGGCCCGCTGCGGCCGCGGCGCCATGGACCACGAGCCCTCCCGCGAAGTCCCTCATTCCCATCGAATAGAGCCAGCCCGTCGGATTCCATATCCACGCTGCCGGGAGAGTCCAGATCACCAGGAAATAAACAACAGAGAAGATCATGAAAGCGGAGAGCTTCATCTTCTTGAGCACTATCACGCTGACAAGCCCGAGCGTGATGGACGCGAAAGCGGCCTCGAAGAGGAAGTAGGTCGCCGTTGTCAGCCCGGTGTTGAAGTAGCCTGAGGTCATTGACCACCAGACGTTCATTATGCCTGTGGAGAATCCTCCGAGGAAGAGCCCGCCGTAGAACGGGTTGCCGGCTATCCCTCCGATCGCAGGGGCAAACGCGATGTTGAAGCCAGCAACCGCCATGACGAACAGGGCCGATCCTGTTATGAGCATGGTCTTCACCAGGCTCCTTGAAAAGGTCTCTCCCAGCTCGCCGATCTCGAGGAAGCCCACGGCTATGGTCATGGTGAAGACCAGGAGCGCCGCAATCAGGACCCAGAGGTTGTTTATTAGCGAGACCGTGTCAAGCAATTCCGCACCGAAAATAAATGAACGTAAACAATTAAAATATCTCCATTACCCCAAGCAGGGTGTCTCTCCCCGATATACCAAAGCATAAATACTTTGATTGACTATCCCCTTCGTGGCAAAGAGGACGCTTAAGAGATACGGCCTGGAAGGCGGTGCCAAGATACTCATAGTAATTGGGCTGCTGTTTAACCTGCTTGCCTGGCTTGTAGCGGCCTATTATTTCGGGCTTAGCGGCGGCAAGATCGCGCTGTTCATAGTTCCTTTCATATTCACGTGCATCTCTGCGTTACTTCTCTTGGTAATCCACTACAGATACACCCTATTCGAAAAATACCCGTATATAATGAGCCTTCCCTCGCTGTTCTACCGCCTGGGGGAACAGAAGGACGCAAGCAGGCAGAGCATCGCATTCAGCATGATATTCACCGTGCACGCATTGATCCTTGCCATGGTGGGCCTCATGGGCATTCTTTTGACGGCTTCAATAGGCTATAGCGAACAGAGCAACACGGTCTCCCCTTTTCTATACTCCTACCTTGTAGTAGTGGCGGTTCTGATCGCGGCAGTGTTCCTGCTGTACCGTAGGATATACATACGGTTCTCAAAATAGGAAGACCGGCCCGTGCATTCTATTGGATTGCAAAGGGCGTTCAAAATCGGGGGTTGCATCACGGTCCTAAACCTTGTCTAACGAGAGCCTCCACCCAGATCACTCAGTGAGCTATGCCCATCTCCCATTTTCCGCCCTCGCCAATAATCCGTACATGGAATACGCACACACTCCGGAGAGCAGAAGCGCAGCGACTGTCCCGAACCACAGGCCTATCCATGGATATAGATACCGCACAAGGATTGCGTAGGCCATGACATTCACCATCGCGCTCGTCATCAACGAACCTGCAACGGCCCTGGCGAACTCCGTATTTCTGGCCATTCTCACTATCACAAGCGTAGGAATTGTCACAGATGGGAAGACCGCAAACAAGCTGCCGAATATTATGCCGCCCGCATGCGCACTGAAGACCGCGAGCGCCACAAAAGCACCTGCAAAGACGCTGCGTAGGAGGAGTTGGGATGCGCTGTACTGAATCCTCGCACCCCTTGAATGCTCCAGCTTGGCCTTCTTGCGGACCACGTAATATGCGAATACGCAAGTTACTAGATACAGGGCAAGCGCCAGGATGAAGCTGCTCGGATCTAACACCACTACGGCAACTGCAAGTGTAATCCATACAACGAAGGCAGTTATGAGTCCGAATGCAAATCCTTTCTTCGCCAACATGCAGAATACGGAGATGAAAATGAGGAATACTGCATAGAATGCAGGGATTGTTGTTGTCACCTGCGAGGCTGCAAGAGGAGACTGTGTTATCCCTATGAATAACAGCGAGATCACAATAGTTGATGGGAGTCCGGTGATGAAGCCGCCTGCCTTGCTCCCAAGCTTCTCGGCAAGGACTGTGGCCAGCGTCACGACAAGACCGCCAACGAAAAAGGCTACCACCAGATAGATCTCGAATGCGCTTATCATACGATCGCCCAAAATGGCGGACTCTACCTACCACTACCATTGGAAACCTAAAATTGAAATAATGTGGGATTCGGGCATGATGTTACTTTTCCCTTGACGCCGAAAGGTTAAAAAGTGCAATCGCAATTATCTGGGGATCGAATATCCTCTCTAAAAGTCCTCTTTCGTCTCTTTATGAATTGATATCTCCTCCCCTTTCTTTATATCTCTTAATGCGACATCAGCCTCTTTCTTAAAATCTGCTACCGCATTTGGGGCCTCAGATCTATTCACGTGCCTTCCCGGGTCCGGATAAAGGTATATCTTGCCATCACGCTTATGGCAAAAGTAATATTGTTCGTATTTTGGAAGCCTTTCATATTCTCCTTGCGATATAATCTTGATATTCCATCTAACAACAATCTCCCCTTTCTTAAAATCCCTATTAGCAAAGACACCAAGCCCATCTACTTCTTTAAACTGGCCAATAGCTGATTTCTTTACTATAACATTCCCAAAATCCATGACAGGTCGCCTTTCCTTCATTATAATATCATTTACTCACTATGCCCCTTCTTAACCTGGAGTACAGCGGGCATGACGGGATTTGAACCCGCAACCATCTGGTCCGAAGCCAGATGCGCTATCCAAGTTGCGCCACATGCCCATGAGTAACTCTGGATGTTAAGATTAAAGTATTATCCGTCTTCGCTTTTAGGATCAGACCTTCTTCTCCATGGGCTCGAGGCCGTAGGCGAGCTGCTTCTTCATGTTGTTGAATATTCCCCTGTACCTGTCCCTGTTGTCGTCATCGACGGCGTTGTAGAACCACATGTGCAAGAGGTACCTCTTGAAGTCGCCGTTGATTACCTCCTCCACGTCGCTCTCGTTTATCCTCTTCCAGCCCTCACGCAGCGCCTCATTGAACTCGTCAGACATCCCGTCCTTGTCCAGTTCGCACAGTTCCGCAAGGTATTTGTGGGTCTTCCATGAATGGTTGGAGGATAGCGCGGCGATAAGCGCGGCCTTCTGCATCGTCTCTATCTCCTTCTCAGTAAGGCTTCTTTTGCCCACGATTTTCCTGACTTCTCCCACAAACAAAACGCAATTGTTGAATATTACCCTTCCTGGAATGGCACCAAGCCCCACAATGCTTTACTATACAAGAGTATCATACTTTTAAATACTCGCCCAGCGCTCCATATACTAGCATACACCAAAATCGCGAAAATAGACGGTTGCAAAAGTATTTTATAGCTTAACTGCGATGGCTAAGCAAGTGATTTTATGATAACTGGAATAGAGATAAGCAAGGTAGAAGCGCGAAGGGACCTCAGCGAAGCGATCTCAAACATGAGATTCAACATAAACTTCGAGGACGTTAAGGTCACGAACGACACCGTAAAGATATCATTCACGTTCTCGACGGTGTACGACGGAGGGACGCCTGCAAAAGCCACCAAGGTCGGAGAGCTCACCATCGCCGGAAGCGTGGTCGCGAAGGAAGTCAAGAAGGATGCGGAAGAGATAGAATCGACCTGGAAGTCCAAGAAGACGCTTCCGCTGAAGATAGCGGAGGACGTGATAAACCTGCTCAATTTCGAGTGCGGGGCCAGGGGAACGCTTCTTGCATACTCTATAGGATTCGCAGCGCCTCTCCCTATATCAAGGGCAAAGCTCACTGAAACGCAAGGCGGCGGAGCATAATTCCTGTATTCTGCTTAAAGAATAGGAGTGGAGCGGAAACAAATGGAGTTAGAAGGGATTATAGTCGACGTAGACTATGTAATCGATGGTGGTGGGAGCGTCATAAGGATAACCCTCAGGCAGGGGGATAAGGTCCACACGGTCTATGACCCCTCATTCTACCCCCATTTCTACATAATACCCAGCAGCGGCTCCATAACCAGGGAGATGCTCCAGAAGGTCGAGATAGTAAATGATGGCGAGAGGATCTCAGTCCACTCGGTTGACGAGAAAGAGATAAGCTTCCGCGGAAGGAAGACCAAGGTCTTCAGCATATCCACAAAGAACTCGAAGAACGTTCCGAAGCTGAGCGAGGCCCTCCAGGAATTCGGGGAGAGGTACGAGCACGACATAGTCTTCTGGAAGAGGTACCTGATAGACAAGGCAATCTCGCCCATGGCCGGCGCAAGGATAAAGGCCAGGGAGGAGGACGGAAAGCTCATTGTTGAGGAGATATCAAAGGCGGCGATAGAGAAGCCCGCCATAAAATCGCTCTGTTTCGACATAGAGACCTACAACCCCGTGGAGGTCCCGAGGCCTGAAGTGGATCCCATACTCATGATAAGCTACATCCACGATGGCGGAAAAGGGGTCCTGACAACCAAGGAGATCAAGAGAGACTTCGTGTCCGTGTTCAAGACCGAGAGGGAGATGATAAACGAATTCACCAGGATAGTAAGGGAGAACGACATTGATGCAATAGTGGGCTACAACTCCTCGAACTTCGACCTTCCCTACCTGATCAAGAGGGCCGAGAAGACCAAGGCGGACTTCGAGATAAGCAGGTACGGCACCACGCCCAAGCCTGAGCACCACGGCCTGATAGAAGCGGTCAAGATAGCAGGCAGGATAAACGTCGATGCCTACAACGTGGCCAAGTTCATCTCCATAGTCGGCGCCTCAGAGAGGCTAGCAAGGGCCAACAGGTTCACCCTGAGCGAGGTCTACGCAGCGATAACCGGAAACCAGAAGAAGATGGTGGATAGGAAGAACATCTGGCAGATCTGGGACGGAAGCGACGCAGACCGTGAGGAGCTGGCCGACTATTCGCTGGGGGACGCGGTCTCGCTCAAGGCGGTATACGACTTCTTCATCCCGCTCGAGATAGAGATCGCAAGAGTCACGGGCACCACGCTTGCGGAGGCATGCATCTCAACCACCGGCCAGCTCGTGGAGTACTTCCTGATGAGGTACGCGAACAACAACAACGAGATCGTTCCTGACAAGCCTTCAGAATCGGAGATAACAAGGAGGGTCTCCAATCCAATAGAGGGCGCCTACGTCAAGACCCCCGACGCGGGAGTCTACAAGAGCATAGCAGTCTTCGACTTCAGGAGCCTGTATCCTTCAATAATAATCGCTTACAACATAGACCCATCTACCTTGCTCAAGGACGAGTCAACCGAATATTTCGAGTCGCCCAATGGGATAAGGTTCCAGAAGAAGCCCGAGGGGATAGTGCCGAAGGCGCTCAGGATACTGCTCAAGGAGAGGGGCCAGGTCAAGAACGCCTACAAGAAGGATCCTGACAACAAGTACCTTGCCGCAAGGTCGCAGGCTCTCAAGATAATCGCGAACTCGTTCTACGGCTACCTCGGCTACGCGAGGTCGAGGTGGTACTCGAGGGACTGCGCCGCAAGCGTCACCGCGCTGGGCAGGTCCTACATAACGAAGACCATGGAGACCGCAGAAAAAGACGGGTTCAAAGTTCTCTACGCAGACACCGACTCAATCTTCTTGCTCATGGAGAAAAGGAAGAAGGACGACGCGCTCTCGTTCATGAAGAACTACAACGCGACTCTTCCGGAGACCATGGAACTGGAATTGGAGGACTTCTACGTCAGCGGCGTCTTCGTGGGCAAGCGCGGAGGGGACTCCGGCGCAAAGAAGAAGTACGCCCTGCTATCGGAGTCCGGGAGGGTGAAGATCCGCGGATTCGAGCTGGTCAGGAGGGACTGGTCGAGCATCTCAAGGGAGACCCAGCTGGCCGTCCTGAACACCATACTCAAGGAGGGGAGCAAGGAGAAGGCAATCGCAATAGTCAAGGACGTGGTCAAGAGGCTGAGGGAGGGCTCAGTCGAGATAAACCAGCTGGCCATAAGGACCCAGCTGCGAAAAAAGATAGACAGCTACGACTCGAAGTCTCCGGAGCTCTCCGCAGCGAAGAAGGCGATCAAGTCAGGCATAAAGACTAAGGAGGAGATGGAGGGGGGCACCATAAGCTACGTGGTCACGAAGCACGGAAGCACCATCTCGGAGAAGGCCGAGCTCGCGGAGGTCGCGAAGGACTACGACGCCGACTACTACATCAGCCACCAGATAATACCCTCTACGCTAAAGATACTCAAGGAGCTCGGCGTAAGCGAGGAAGAGCTAAAAGGACTGGGCTCCCAGAAGAAGCTGTAGGCGATATAATGAAGGCAATGATCCTCCACGAAACCGGCCCAATAGAAAGCGGCCCGCTCAGATACGAGGACGCGGAAATGCCCAGCCCAGGACCCGGCGAGATTGTCATGAAGGTCGGCGCCTGCGGCGTCTGCAGGTCCAACCTGCAGGTCATAGAAGGAGAGCGCGGAAGGCCTCCAAAGCTGCCGCTGATTCCAGGCCACGAAGTTGTCGGTAGGATCACGGAGCTGGGTCAGGAAGTCAATTCACTCAAAATAGGCGACAGGGTTGGCGCGCAGCCCCAGTTCAGCGTCTGCGGGAAGTGCGAATACTGCAGCACAGGGAGGGAGAACCTCTGCACAGACTCGAAAAGGTTTGGCTGGAGCACCGACGGCGGCTATTCCGAATACATGAGGGGCTTCGCGGCTCATGTCCACAAGGTGCCTGACAACATCAGCGACATCGACGCGGCCCCGCTCTTCTGTCCCGGAGTCACTGCCTACAGGGCAGTAAAAGAGTCTGGAATATCATCGGGAAAGAAAGTCGCGATATTTGGCATAGGCGGCGTGGGGCACATGACGGTGCAGTTCGCAAGGCTGGCCGGCGCAAGGGTCGCTGCGGTAAGCAGGAACCCGATCCACACTCATCTTGCAAGCGAGATGGGCGCTGACGAGGTGCTGATATCCTCGAAGGAGGACCCGGTCCGAGCCCTCTCAAGGGACGGAGGCGTCGATGCCTCGATAGTATTCGCGCCATCCGACGACGCGATCTCGCAGGCAATCCAATCCACGAAGAAGGGAGGAACCATAGTGATAGGCGTTGATGGGAGCATAAGGAACTACAACTTCATGAAAGGCCAGACCATCAAAGGCACGGTGGTTGGCACAAGGGAGGACATAAACGAGGTCCTCTCGCTCGCGGCAAAGGGGCTTGTCCATGTCAAGGCAAAGGAATACAAGCTTGAGAAGGCCAATGATGTACTGAAGGAACTGAAGGGAAACAGGGTTGACGGAAGGGTTGTACTAACGCCGTGATGCAATGGAAGACGATTAC
>DATJMH010000005.1:0-5998 GCA_035508815.1 Saccharimonadales bacterium (SeqCode) | reverse complement strand
ATCTTTTCTACTTCCACTGCGTATCGCATGCTTTCACCTGTTACATCCACAATGACCTTACCCAACCCCCGCTTCACCGAGAGAAGGAAAGGGCCGTCCTTAATCGAGAAGGCCGACCTGGCGGCCAGGACCACTTCCGGGTGCCTCTCCACTAAAGCTCTTGGTATGTATATCCTCAGCACATTCTCAAATTCAGTCTTGGGTTTCCCGTTTTCAATCCAATCGGCCCCATTTGCAAATCTCGCGGCAAGCTCAGAGGCGAATTTCAGGCTCTTCCAATAATGGGAGTCGTAGGTTTCTGGATCTTCAGTATCGAAGATATCAAAAGGGTTTCTAAAATGGGTCTTGTATCCACCTCCTGAAAGAAGAAACCAGCGTATCCTCGCAGTTCCTATCCTCCTGACTATCTCCTCATCCAGACCTTTCCGCTGGGCCAGGGCTACCCCTCTCTCTATCCGGCCCTTGGAGAAGAGCGTATCCACTTTTCTCTCAATCTTTCCGCGGGCATAAACCTCCCTCTCTAGGCTTCTTACAGATAAGGCAAGATCCGCAACTGAGATGGGTTCCCTGGGAACTAATCTTAGACTCATGCGCTCAGGAATATACTGATTTCAACTGGTATTTATTCTTTTATTCATAAGCCAGCGGCACCATAAGTATTTTAGTCTTGCCTATTTATCAAGATATACCGTGGCTTTATGGAGTACAGCGAATCCGAGAAAATGTCCCTGATGATCGCGGGAGGCGTGATAATCTTCAGCATCGCGGCAATAGTCGCATACATCTACACAAGGGGAGGACCCCTGTTCTACATAATCGCAGCGGTAGCGATAATTGTCGAGTTTTACATGGCCTACAGGATCTCCCAGGAGACCAGGCAGGAAACATCCCGGTCCAGGAAGAAGGCCGGAAAATAGCGATTAGATGGACAAGCTGATAATAGCAGAGAAGCCTAGCGTAGCGCTGCGGATAGCGCTCTCGCTCAGCGAAACGAAGCCAAAGACAAATGCGTTCAACGGAGTGGTCTACTACGAGGCCTACCGGAAGGGCGAGAAGCTCTACATAGTCGCTGCGGCTGGCCACCTTTTCACGCTGCACCAGAGGCAGAGGAGCAACGAGCTGCCGATCTTCGACATAGAGTGGATACCATCCTACAAGATAAACAAGAAGGCCTATTTCACGAAAAAGTACCTCGACGCGATAGAGGAGGTGGGCAGGAAGTGCGGCTTCTTCATAAACGCGTGCGACTACGACATAGAGGGCACCATAATAGGCTCGAACCTGATAAAGGACATAACCAACAGGGACGTCAACAAGGAGATAAGCGAGGGCCTCCCCTCTGTGGGCAGGATGAAGTTCTCAACCACCACAAAGCCGGACCTCGAGGAGGCCTACGAGAACATGGCCAAGTTCGACTACAACAACATGTACGCGGGGGAGGCCAGGCACAAGCTCGACTGGATGTGGGGGATAAACATGAGCAGGGTGCTGATGAACGCGCTCTACCTCGGCGGAGTGAAGAAGATAATGAGCATAGGCAGGGTGCAGGGCCCCACCCTCGGAATACTGGCGAAGCGCGAGCTCGAGATAAAAGGATTCGTGCCAAGGCCCTTCTGGACAGTGCTCATAACGTACAAGGGCATGGACTTCCAGAACAAGAGGGGGAGCATCTTCGAGAAGGAGGCTGCAGAGAAAGCGCTCAAGGAGACAAAGAGCAACAAGATAACAGTGAAGGAACTGGGAGTGAGCGAGGAGACTAGGTATCCCTTCCCGCCTTTCGACCTGACCTCGCTCCAGCTTGAGGCCAGCCGCGCGGCGAGGATGGACCCGACAAGGACGCTGGCCGTGGCGCAGTCTCTTTACGAAAGGTCATACATATCCTATCCGAGGACCGCGTCGCAGAAGCTTCCCGCAACCCTCAACCTCGGCAAGATACTCTCGCTGGTCGCGCAGAACGACAAATACTCGGACGCCGCGAAGAGGCTAATCGCGGAGAAGCGGTTCAGGCCCAGGGAGGGCGCGAAGGAGGACGAGGCCCACCCCGCAATACACCCTACGGGAGAAAACCCGAAGACCATGTCTGACGAGGAGGAGGCTGTGTACGACATAATAACGAAGAGGTTCCTCGCATGCTTCGCCGAACCGGCCCTCATAGAGAACACCAGGGCTGTCCTGTCTGCAGGCTCAGAGGAATACTCGGCTAGCGGAAACGTGATAAAGAAGAAGGGATGGATGGAGATCTACAACTACTACAAGCCGGACGAGAACCTTATGCCCGCGATGGAAAAGGGGGAGGAGATAAAGCACGACAAGATCCTGATGAAGGAAGGCAAGACGGAGCCCCCGAAGAGGTACACCAAGGCCAGCCTCATAGCCCTGCTGGAGAAGAAGGACCTCGGCACAAAGGCCACGCGCGCAGCGATAATAGACACCCTCTTCAACAGGGGCTACATCCTCAACGCGAGGATAGAGGTGACAGAGTTCGGGATGAGCGTCTACGAGAGCCTGGACAAGTACTGCAGCCAGATACTCGACGAGGAGCTGACAAAGAAGCTGGACAAGGACATGGAGAGGATAAGCAGGGGCTCGCTCAAGAAGGAGGAGGTCATAGACGAGGGCAAGAAAATAATAACAGGAGTCGTGGAGACGTTCAAGAAGAACGGCAGGGAGATAGGAAGGGAGCTGAGCAAGGGCCTGAAGGAGAGCGAGGTTTCCAATGTTTTGGGCAGGTGCAGGTGCGGGAACGGAGACCTCGTCATAAAGAAGTCGAGGAACAACAAGCAGTTCGTCGGGTGCAGCAACTGGCCGACCTGCAACAACTCGTACCCTCTGCCGCAGTACGCGAAGATAGTCCCGCTGCACAAGACCTGCGAGAAGTGCGGCACGCCGAAGATAAAGGTCTTCGCCAAGGGCAAGGTCTTCGAGATGGACCTGGACCCGAACTGCGAGACAAAGAAGAACTGGAACAGCAGCAAGGCCGCCGCAGAGGCGCGAGCCGCGGAAGCAGATAAGGTTAAGATTGTAACAGCCAAAGATATGATTGAGAAGGGGGGCAAGGGCGCTTCAGAAGAAGGAGAAGCAAAGCCCGGAGGCCCCACAGAGGAAAAGAAGAAGGCAAGGAAGCCGAGGAAGCCAAGGAAGAAGAAGGAAGAAGGAGAGGTTGTCTGATGTTCATCTACCCGCACATGTACAGGAAGCTCAAGCGAGGACCGCAGGTCATACTGCCCAAGGACATTGGCATAATTATGGCGTACTCCGGAGTAAACAAAAACAGTGTCTGCGTCGATGCAGGGACGGGAAGCGGCTGGCTGGCAGTCGGCCTAGCCATGGTGTGCAAGCAGGTCTACAGCTACGAGCTGCGCGAGGACTTCATAGCGATAGCTGAGAAGAACAAACAGATGCTGGGCCTTGACAACATAACATTCAAGAACAAGGACGTCCTCAAGAAGATAGACGAGAAGGACGTAGACCTTGTAACTCTTGATCTGCCCGGCTCGGAGAAGGCGCTGAAGAACGCATACAAGGCGCTCAAGCCAGGAGGAATGGTCGTGGGATACCTGCCGCACACGGAGCAGGTAAAGGCGTTCGTGGAGAAGCTGAACAAGACCGGATTCTCCGACGCGCACACTGTCGAGGTCATAGTAAGGGACCTGCTGGTGCGGAAGGAGGGAGTACGCCCCACAAACACCGGCCTGTGGCATACCGCGTATCTTACCTTTGCAAGAAAGTAATCAAGGTTCCCATCAACGTTAATCTTATATAATTAGTCTTGTCATATCCTTAAACGGTAGGAGGAGCATTACAGTTAGCAATCAATCAGCCAATGGTGGAACAATGGAAGAAGCGGAAGGCATGGAAGTCGAGACTGCGATGGACGACAACTCGGTACTGGTGGGCAAAAAGCCGGCCATGAACTACGTGCTGGCGGTGGTGACGCAGTTCAACAACGGCGCCCAGAGCGTGAGGATAAAGGCCAGGGGCAACGCGATCTCAAGGGCCGTTGACGTGGCCGAGATAGTGAAGAGCAGGTTCTTTCCGGACCTCAAGGACCCGAGCAGGAATACCGTTACCATAAGCACAGAGGAGATAAGCAACGAGGACGGGAGCACGTCAAAGGTCAGCGCCATACAGCTGCTCCTCAAGGACCAGAATTCTGCGGATGAGCAGCCCGGCAAGGACAATACCGTATACATAGGGAAGAAGCCCACCATGAACTACGTGCTTGCGGTCGTCACTCAATTCAATTCAGGTGCGAAGAGCGTCATGGTCAAGGCAAGGGGCAACTCGATATCCAAGGCGGTTGACGTGGCAGAGATAGTCAAGAACAAGTTCATACAGACCGTGGAGAGCCCGAGCACCGAGAGCATAACGATAAACTCCGAGGAACTCACGAACGAGGACGGAAGCAAGTCGAAAGTGAGCTCAATGGCAATAATACTAGCGAAGTGACCCTATGGGAATCGAACTCGAATACGTTGGAATAGAAAAGGACGACCAGACCAGCGTCATACTGGGCCATGCCGGCTTCATAAAGACCGTGGAGGACCTGTACGAGGCCATGGCAACATCCGTGCCTGGGATAAAGTTCGGCATAGCCTTCGCCGAGGCGAGCGGCCCCTGCCTTATACGGAGCGATGGGAACGACGACGTCCTGAAGAGGCAGGCAGAGGAAAGCCTGCTAAGGGTGGCAGCCGGGCATACCTTCCTCATACTCTTCAAGAACGCCTATCCCATAAACGTCACGCCAAGGATAAGGGAGGTTAGCGAGGTGACCACCATATACTGCGCCACCGGGAATCCATTGCAGGTCATAGTTGCGAGGGCCGAGCGCGGAAGATCGGTCCTGGGGGTGGTAGATGGCATGGCATCAAGGGGAATCGAGGCTGCCGAGGACAAGGCCACCAGGTCTAAGCTTCTCAGGGACTTGGGCTACAAGAAGTGACCTTCAATACGCACAGGAGCGCGGCGGATGATATACAATGAGATACATAGCCGATCTTCACGTCCATTCCAGGTATGCAGGAGCCTGCAGCCCCGAGCTGACCCTTGAGAACATAAACCGCGTTGCCGGAGAGAAAGGAATAAACATAATAGGCACAGGCGATTTCACTCATCCTGACTGGTTTTCAGAGATAAAATCAAAGCTGGTGTATGAGAACGGAGTCTACAAGCTGAAGGGTGCAGAGTCGGTGAATTTCATACTCAGCTCGGAGGTCTGCACAATATTCGACAGCGGAAAGGGCTTCAAGAAGATACACAACTGCATACTCGCGCCTGACATCGGCGCGGTGGAGGGAATCAACGACGCTATAGGGAAGTTCGGAAGCCTGAAGAGCGACGGCAGGCCCCTTCTCACTGTCAGGCCCAGCGAGTTCGTTGAGATACTGCACGGGATAGACAAGGACATAATGGTCTTCCCCGCGCACGCCTGGACTCCGTGGTACGGCGTCTTCGGCTCATACGGCTTCGGCTCGCTGAAGGAGGCCTACGAGGATCAGGCAATCCACATAAAGGCAATAGAGACCGGGCTGAGTTCAGACCCGCTGATGAACTGGAGGGTCTCGGTGCTGGACAAGGTCGCCCTGGTATCAGGCAGCGATGCGCATTCCCTCCCGAAACTGGGCAGAGAGGCAGTGGTCTTCAGCTCAGAGAAGGCGCCATCCTACGAGAGCCTGATAAGAAACCTCGCAGGGAAGAAGCTTGACATGACAGTCGAGTTCTATCCGGAGGAGGGGAAGTACCACTTCGACGGCCACAGGAAGTGCGGCGTCTCCTTCAGCCCGGAAGAGGCAAAGAAGTACAATGGCATCTGCCCGGTCTGCAGGAGGAGGCTTACAATGGGGGTCCTCCACAGGGTGGAGCAGCTGGCCGACAGGGAGGAAGGATTCAAGCCAAAGGACGCGGTCCCTTACGTGAGCATGGTGCCGCTCCAGGAGATAATAGCATATGTCAGCAGGAAGGCCCCTGCTTCCGAATATGTCAAGAAGGTCTATTCCGA
>DATJMH010000004.1:0-8189 GCA_035508815.1 Saccharimonadales bacterium (SeqCode) | reverse complement strand
TTAAATATCAATTGCCCGGATGTTGTAGTGTAAGAAGTGTGTGTAATGCGCTTAGTAGCTAGATGGGAAAGGTTTACGGTTTCCTCATTGCCTGTAGCTATAGCGGTCTTGATGTGCACATACAACTCTCATTCTGCCGCTGCTTGCATCCAATAAATCTCCAAGGTGTTTTGAATGCAAGTGGCAAAAACTATAGTTAGAGAGGCGTCTGCGAGCCAGAAGCTGGTCCCGATCAGCGAGAAGGAGCTCATAATGCTGTCCGAGATAGGGCTGGACGACATACCAACCGCGACGAGCTTCGTTGAATACATGGCCGACAAGTACTCGATGTCAGCCAGCGGGATATGGTACACGCTAAAGAAACTCAAGGAAAAGAGGGTGGTGGATTTCACAGAGAGGGTGAGGGGGGAGGAAGACAAGCCCCTCTCACTTACCGCTTATGGTAGGGAGATAATTAGGAAGAAGATCTCGGAGTTCAAGTTCAGGACTCCGAGTCTTCCAAGGCCCGAATTGCAGATGAAGGTCAGCGCGTCTTTCAGGCATGCTACTTCTTCTCCGTAGTCTCCGATATAATCTCTTCCATCCGCCTCCAATTGTTGGCGTCGACGGGGTTTGAGAACTTGTCGCGCCGCACAAGCTCTTCATCCCAAGGCTGCCTATACACTATCCCTGGCTTGCAGCGATCTATGAGCTGCTGCAGGGTGTTGTTCCTTATCGCTTTCACTATCTCTCCGACCTGCCTGTCCATCATCACCATGTCATAAGCGTTGAACAATGTCATATCGGCATGCAGGTTCGCCACGGAGGTCTCAGCCGCATTTGTCATCTGCTCCCTTGTAGGATACTTCCCGTATTTCTTTTTGTAGTGTTCGAGGAGCTCCTTTGAGTCGGCCTCAAGCCTTATCACTACAAAGTCCTTGAGTTCCTCCTTAAAAACCTCCAATTCCTCGGATTTCCTGAGGCCGTCGCATATGACCGGCAGCCTGCCGCTCGCCTTCAGGTTCCTTATTATGTGCTTGGCCCACACTGCAGCATCCAGTTCCCGCATCTTGTTGCCTATGTCCTGCAGCAGGGACCTATCGTACTCCTCCATGCCAAACAGGTCCTTCGCTATCTCCTCTATCTTCTCCGAGAAAGAAGGCCTGTAGACTATGATCCCGAAAGCCTCCTCCATTCTGAATTTTAAATAATCCGAGTAGGTGCTCTTTCCCGATCCTGTCACGCCCACGAAGACAAATGAAGGTATCGGCAAACCCTCTTTCGTTTCAGGGCTCCGCATAAACTTGTTGTCCGGCATGAAGCTCAACAGAATAGAAGTACTTGCAATCAAGTCAATTTAAGCCTTTCGCAAGAGCCCAGCTCAAGCCCGCTTATACCCAATCTTCTTCAAGGCTCTTTCAACGCCCCTGCCCAGCTCCTCCCTGGTTCCTACGTTATGCAGGGTGAAATCCGCGTTCTTCAGCAAGACCATGACCCCATGCTTCTCCTCCGCCTTATCTTGAAGGAAACCCCTCTTCTCCCAGTTCTCGTGCTCGATGAAGGCCTCCATGGTCTTGGGGTCTTCCGGCTTGTTCCTGCCCCTTAGCCTCCTGAATCTGACACTCCGTGGCGCAGTTATAGCGATGATCTTAATGCCCCTCAACTTCTTCTTCAATTCAGCAAGCTCGTACGTGCTTCTCAGGCCCATAAAGACCACATCCCGCATGGATTTATTCACCAGCCTCACCGCATATTTTCCATATACGCCCTTTCCATACCTCTCCCTAAGTCTTCCTGTAAACTCCGTTCTGGCAAGCGGATCGCTAAGCGGTATATTTGACTTTCTGGCCAGGCCCCTCCATATATCCCCGAATTCTATAACCGTAAATCCCTTCCCCTTCAATATATCGGCAACCAACCCCTTCCCGGAGCCCGGCAATCCAACCACGACAAGTATCATAGAGCATCACAAAATGTCCTTCTCACCATTCCTCTCCTTCCTTTTCCTCTCCAGGAACTTACCCAACCTTCCCTCAGCCTCAAAAGCGTCTATCCTCCTCTCCAGGTCCTTGAGGCTGGCCTCAAAGAACCTCTTGGCCTCTCTCTCTTTTATACCTTCATACAAAAACTCGCCGCTTCTCGAGATTCCGAGCACCACCGCCCACTTCTTATACTCCAGGCCCTTGAGGTTAAACCTGGCCACGACACCTTCCACCATCCTCATATCACTCAAAGTCTTTCTTGCGGCGCCCTCCTCCCTTATCTTGACCTTTTCCTTCGGTCCAATCCTGCTCCCGCCGCCCGAGGGCCTGTTCGGATATCCTGAAGGGGCCTTAAGTCCATCTTCATCCTCCCGGAATCCGCCATAAGCCGCCGCGGCGCAGGCGCATCCGGTCCCGCTCCCGGAGCATCCGGAGCAACCGGGACAGGAGCAGCATACGCAAGATCCGGCCATGCAAAACCTCAGTGAATCTTACTTCCGTTGTCCATCTCCTTGTCCGGGACAAGCAGGGATATCCGGTCTTCCTCTCCTGCCGCAAGTATCATCCCCTGCGACTCGATGCCGGCTATCCTCTTGGGGTCCAGGTTGACTATGCAGACTATCTGCCTGTTCAGGAGCGCCTCCTTCTCGTAAAGGTTCTTGATCCCAGCAAGGATGATCCTTGTTCCTATCTCATCACCGAACTCTATGGTGAGCTTGTAGATCGGCTTCCTCGCCTTCTCGACGTCCTCCACGCTGACCACCCTGCCTATCCTCAGGTCAAGCTTCTGGAAGTCGTCGATGCTCGCCACGAAATCACTACTATCTTAAATATCAAACCTTTATATACGCTTATGAGGCTCTTCGTAGCGGTCGATATCCCTGGCGAGATAAAGGAGAAGCTCTGGGAGGCGGCCAAGGCCTTTGAACTCAAGGGCGTGATCTTGTCAAAAAAGGAGAACTACCACGTCACCCTCCAGTTCCTGGGGGAGGTGGACGAATCAAGGCTGCAGGGCGTGAAGGATGCGTTGTCGTCTGTAAAAGCCGAGGGATTCGGGGTGACCCTCTCTGGAATATCGACATTTGATGCCACCCTGCGGGTGATATTTGCGGAGGTCAAGGCAGGCTCAGAAGAGCTGCGGAAGATCTACTCGCAGATAGACGCAGAGCTTGCGAAGAAGGGGATAAGGTATGAGGCAGAGAACAGCTACAAGCCCCACGTCACGCTTGCAAGGGTAAAGTTTGCCAAGGACAAGACCCCTATTCCGCCACTGATCCGGAAGTATTCTTCATATGACTTCGGCAGGTTCAAGGCAAGGGCGATAGTCCTGAAGGTGAGCCGCCCGTCCGGATCCGGATACGTCTACGAGAACATACACAAGGTCGAACTGAGGTAGTCAGATCGGGTCAGGCAAAGCTCAGCTTCCTCTTCACCATCTCGAAGTCCTCTTTCTTGGAGGTGGTTATCAATTCTCCGGGCCTGTAGATCCTGTTCTCGAGGAGGAGGCTGTACGGCTTGCCCGTCAGGAGGTCGACTATAAGGTGCCTGGTCTGGTTTCCAAAGAGGTCTACCTCGACAAGCGTCGCGCGCGCAATCTCCTTAACCTTTCTTACCGACGGAACCAGGGAGACGTCGCCGTTCTGGAGGCCTATCACTCGCAACTCAAGGTTTGGCTTCTTTAGGTCACCGAGCGCCTCGCTCGCGGTCTGCAGTTCCTTCTTCTCGATCGGCTCCGACAGCCTCATGGCCATCATGGCCTTGGTATTCACGTCGTAGAAAGAGACAAAGAGGTCAAAATCCAAGTTCTTGGCAATCAGGTACCTTCTTTTCGGGTCCCAGTCCTGGAAGACGGCCCTGCCGAGCTCCAGTTCAAGGCTCCTGCCCTGGAGCCTGGAAAGCGAGGCGTTGTACCTCTCCCCTGTATTGAGTAGAACCTGCGCGGAGCCGAATCCCGCCTCACGGCTCCTCTTCTCGTAGGCGCTCCAGAAATCCATACTTCTACAAGCTTCTGCAAATATTTAAATACATTGCCAACCTAACAATATCTACGCCTTATTTTGGTCTTTGGATGAAGTTAACGATATTAGAGAACACGCCGAAAGTCTTCAGCTTCAAGCTGGACAAGGTCAGCACCAGCTTCGCCAACGCGATCAGGAGGATAGCCATAAACAGCGTGCCCTCTTTCGCGATAGACTCGGTTACCTTCTACGAGAACTCGAGCGCGATATTCGACGAGTACATAGCGCACAGGATAGGGCTCGTCCCGATAGTGACGCCCAACGGATACGACGAGAAGGACGAGGTCCTCTTCAAGCTGGAGGCGGAAGGCCCGGGCACTGTCTATTCAAAGAGCCTTGAGAGCAACGACAGGTCTGTCAAGGTTGCCAACCCGAACATCCCCATAATAAAGCTGGCGGAGGGCCAGAAGCTCAGGATAGACGCGAAGGCCATAATCGGGACGGGGGCAAGGAGCGCCAAGTTCCAGACCGGCATAGTGACGTACAAGCAGCTTACCGACACCTCGTTTGAGTTTTATGTTGAGACATTCGGCCAGATTCCCGCACCGGAGATACTGACGAAGACGCTAGGTATAATAACCAATAATGTCAAAGAGGTTTACAAGGAGCTTAAGTAAACGCGGGGGTGGCAGAGCTTGGTCAAATGCGCTGGCTTGAGGTGTCAGTAGCTTTAGTGCTTGCGCGAGTTCAAATCTCGTCCCCCGCATTGGTGTTCAAATGAGTCAGATGGAAAAGCAGAGCGTAAACGAATGGATCGGACTGCTGGAGAAGGTAGACCCGAAGGGCAAGAACTCGAAGGTAGCCAAGCGCATACTCAAGCTTGCATCACTCCCGAAGAGGAAGAGGGTCGTGGTAAACCTGAGCAAGCTCAACGCCTACGCAAAGGCGAACGAGAACATAGTGGTGCCAGGCAAGATACTCGGCACAGGCTCTGTAGACAAGGAATTCAGCGTTGCCGCGGTTGACTGGTCTGAGGGATCCGAGACGAAGCTCAAGAAGGCGGGCTGCAAGGTCGTGGAACTCTCCGAGATGCTGAAGAAGGAGAACCTGAAGGTCATAATGTAGTGATTTTATGCGTTATCTGATTGATGGAGAGGAGAGCATCCTTGGAAGGATGTCAAGCAAGGTCGCAAAGCTGCTCATAGAGGGCAACGAGGTCTACCTGGTAAACGCAGAGAAGATAAGGATAACAGGCCACGTTCCTGACCTCGTGGCAAAGTACAAGAGGAGGATAGAGCTCAAGGACAAGGCAAACCCCGAGCACTCCCCCCATTATTCAAGAAGGCCCGACCTGCTCGTAAAGAGGGTGATAAGGGGAATGCTCCCGTACAAGCAGCCGAAGGGCAAGACAGCCTACAAGCTCCTCAAGGTCTACATGGGCCCTGCGAAAGACATAAAAGATGCAAAAAAGCATGACATAGGAGCAAAGCAGGCTAAGGAGACCTTCGAGAACTCAATGACAATCCTCGAGCTCGCGGAGAAGCTCGGATACCAGAAGTGACGATTACATGGCTGAACAAGTTGTAGCGAAGAAGGGCACGGCGGACCTCGAGAAGGAGCTGAGCGAGTTCAACGAGAGCCAGCCGCAGATCCAGGCGAAGAGGCCGAGGGGAGGCGCAAAGAAGGCGGCAATCCCGGGCCAGAAGAAGCCAGCCAGGAAGAAGAAGGCCGTTGTGGTGGAAAGGGGGAAGAGGAAGAGGGCAATAGCAAGGGCCTCGATGTCCTCTGGAAGCGGAAGGATACTGATAAACGGGGTGAGCGCGCAGCTGATAAAGCCCAAGGAGATACGCGACCTCATACTCGAGCCGATAATAATATCAAAGAAGGTTAGCGATATAATGAAGGAATACGACGTCAACATAAATGTTTACGGGGGAGGGATAATGGGCCAGGCCCAGGCGTCCAGGACCGCCCTGGCAAAGGCCATAGTAAGGACCACGCAGAACGACGGCCTGAAGAGGGCCTACATGCTTTACGACAGGAGCATACTGGTCGAGGACCACAGGAGGGTCGAGCCGAAGAAGTTCGGAGGCCCGAAGGCGAGGGCAAGGAACCAGACCTCATACAGATGATACTATGATGATACCCGTAAGATGTTTCTCGTGCGGCCAGGTCGTTGCTGACAAGTGGGAGGAGTACGACAAGAGGGTAAACAAGCAGAAGGAGGACCCCAAGAAGGTGCTGGAGGAGCTCGGAGTCAAGAGGTACTGCTGCAGGCGCATGCTTATAGGCCACGTCGACCTGATAGACGAGATAATCAACTACAGCAGGAGATAAGGCAAGGTTTAAATAACATAAGAGAGAATTTCCATGCTAAGGGGTCGTCTGCTAGTCTGGTTAGGCTCTGTCCTTAGGGAGGATATGACCGGAGTTCAAAAGGCAACTGCCTGAAAGTCTCCGCGACCCCGAATATCGTGATTAAATGGAAACAACGGCGCCCGAAACGCTAATCGATCAGGCATTGTACCTAGAGGTAGGAATACACATAGGCACAAAGGTAAAGACCCCGGGGATGAAGCGCTTCATCTACAAGGTAAGGGAAGACAGCCTATACCTATTGGATTTGAACACGATAGACCAGAGGATAAGGCTTGCCGCAAGGACGCTCTCAAGATACAACCCCAAGGAGATAGTGGTCACCGCATCAAGGATATACTCGGTAGCCGCTGCAACCAAATTCGCCGAGATAACAGGAGCGCAGCTGATGACAGGAAGGGTGATGCCCGGCATATTCACCAACCCTAACAGGAAGGACTTCACGGAACCGGAGGTGATACTCATAAGCGACAACAGGAACGAGAGGCAGGCGGTCAAGGAGGCCAACAAGACCAACATTCCGATAATAGCGCTCTGCGACACAGACAACTGGATCAAGTTCGTTGACCTGGTGATACCATGCAACAACAAGGGCAGGAGGTCTCTCGCGCTCATATACTTCCTCCTGGCGAGGGAGTTCATGAAAGAGAAAGGGTTAATAAAGACAAACGAGGAGTTTGAATACAAGGTCTCCGACTTCGAAGCGAAGGTGGAGATGAAGGCGAGATAATTGCCATTTGACCCTTTGAAAGGCGGATCCAAGAAAGCGCAGGTAGCAGTCGACTTCCTCTCATCCTACGGCATAGCGATACTGATAATGGTGATAGCCATAGCGATAGCCTACAAGGTAAGCACCACCTCTCCGGACCTCTTCCCTTCCCAATGCACCCCGATTGCAGCATTCTCATGCGGATACTTCAGCCTGACCGACGGTGGCGTGCTCACCATAGGCCTGGCCCAGGCGACAGGCGGCGCCATATCGGTCAAGGGAATAGCGTGCTCCACCCTGGCAGGCACAAGCGGAATGCCGGCCTACGGCAACACGCACGTGACGGCGCAGTCGCAGTACTACCCAACGGCAAACTCGCTGGGCTCAGGAGTCATCATGCAGAGCGCCGGCCAGCACAACTTCGACCTCTACTGCTACGGGCCCAATGGCGTATTCAGGAGCTCCGTCCCGGGCGCATCCTTTGCGGGCTATGTCTGGCTGAACTACACGATCCAGAATACGAACATACAGACCATCCAGCAGGTTGCCTCCCTGGGTCTTGACACCATATCCAACGGAACCGCGCCGTGAATGGACCTACCTTGCTATATATAAATTTTCGCCGTCATAGACTATCCGGTGTATTTATGGCTACTAACCATGAGCGGCCTTTCGACCTGCTCAACAAGGCGATAGGGCAGCAGGTGCTGATAAGGCTGAAGAACGGCGCGGACCTGAGGGGCAAGGTGCAGTCCTTCGATGTCCACATGAACATAGTGTTGGAGAACTGCGAGGAGCTGGACGACTCAGGGGCCGTGAAGACCAAGCTCGGCGTCATCCTGCTGAGGGGAGGAAACATCCTTTTCGTCTCACCTGCGTAGATACCAATCTTTTTGTATCTTTACTACGAATACTTCCTAGATGGGCTTGTAGCGCAACGGCAGCGCGCCTGCATGGCATGCAGGAGGTTGCGGGTTCAAAATAAACCTCTTCTCCCAGAAGAGGTTATGAAAATCCCGCCAAGTCCATCCTTATTTTATAGGCGCTTAGCGAGAAAACCCACGACCTTAAGTCGTGGGATGAAAGCGATATGTGTATAAATCCAAAGGCGTATATAAATATGGTCATTGTGAAAACAGCGTATAAGTTTCGTGCATATCCTTCAGTAAGACAAAAAGAGACACT
>DATJMH010000003.1:0-7382 GCA_035508815.1 Saccharimonadales bacterium (SeqCode) | reverse complement strand
CGAATAGTAGGTTGAGCGCCACCACTATGCCCAGGAATTCGGCAAGGTCTGTGCCTATTATCGCAATCTCGGAGAATATCCAGAAGATGAAGACGTGCGCCTTGTTCTTCCATCTTATCTTTATCAGCTCCGCAAGCGAATACCCTGCAATGCCTATTTTGCCGGAGAGGTACTGGAAGAGCATGGCCATTCCGCTGGAGAGCCAGATTATCCAGAGCAGGTCGTAGGCGAAGCTTGAGCCCGCCGCTATGGATGTCCCGAAATTTCCGGGGTCCATGTAGGCTACGCTGACTATCATCGCGGTGCCGAAGAACGCCCAGAACTGCCTGGACTTGAATATCTTTATGTAGCTATCTTCTTTCTTAACAGTCTCCAGAATCCCACCTCCCAGCAAGATATAGGCTATTTGCCGCTGGGGATTATAACTTTAACTGAAAATAAGACGAATCTCACTTCTTTTCCAGCCTCTTGCCTGCAAGGTCTAGCTCCTTCCTTGCGAGCGCCTGGTTCGGCTCAACTCCCAGAGCCTTGACAAGGTCGCAGATGTTCTTGACATTCCTGTCCTTCCCGAGTATTGCGAGGAAGTAGATGGCGTACATGTAGATAACTCCGTTCTCGTTGTTCGCATTGAGGAGCGCGCTTATCATCTGCTTGTCCGGCGCTATGCCCACGCTCTTTATCACGGTGGACATGTTCTCCTCTGTCATCTCCCTGCCCAGCAGGTTGAGGAGCCCCGAAAGGTAGACATAGGGCTGTATCTTCTTCTGCTCGAAGTACTTCTTGACCTCGTCATCTGTCAGCAGGTCCCTTGCGCCGTTCAGCAGCACGTCAGTAGACGCTGCAGAAAGCTCGCCGAGTATGCCCTTGAAAAGCCCCAGGTATATCTGCTGGTCCTCCTCCTTTGCCATGTTATACGGATTATCGTAACATTGCAAAATTTAAATACTGATTGCTTCGTTCCGAAATTGGTAGTTAGGATTACTTCCTTGCAGTCGCCTTGATGGCGGCGCTCCTGTCCGTTATGAAGTAGTGGGCAAGGCCTGCGTATCCTATACTTAGGAGCGTGGACAGGAGACCCAAGGTGGCGACATATTGGTTGTCGAGGACCATCCCGGCCGCGAGGGTGGTCGCACTACCGATGGCTACCGTACCGGCGCGCCTCATGTGCTTGAGGTAGAGCGATCTGTGCTCCTTGTCCATGGCCCTGAACGCACGGCTGTACTCGCTAATTTGCAAAAATGCCATGCAAGATCATTGGCGTTTTTCATTTATAAGCATATCTTTTTTTGGTATTGTCGCTTTTCGTCAGCCTTTCTTTATCTCATACTTAGAAATTCGGATGAATTCCGAAAAACATACCTCCAGAATTTATTATTTTAGTATCTGGTTGGATTCTCTGTTTAAGGTCTTTTTCAGTAGTTAGCACCCAGAGAACCCCCAGCCTTCAGGCTGGGCGAGTGAATGGGTGGTTGTTTATATCCGACCCACTTTTTCTTTAATCTGTTGAAAGGTTTTGTGAAATACCCTTCAAGAATATGACCATTCTCAAGGGATTCGAATATCCTGTTTGCTGTATCTTTTCTTGCCAATTCTATTGCATGTTCAATATAACCTATGTGTATCTTTATGGGTTTTCTGTGTTCCCATTCCGCTTTTGTTTTAGGTTGTATAACCCTTTTTATGATTTCTTGGTCTGTTAGTTTTTCCATGTTGTTCACCGAAAGCCACCGCATTTATGCGGTGGATGTTTTACTTACACCAAAATAAATACAACAGGAATCCCAACATCTTAAATCCGCTGGATCTACTCTGTTTCTTTCTCGTATCTTAGGTTGTAATGCTCTTGGAGGTAATTTTGAAGTTGAAAGGATATTCCTATTTTCGGTATTTTGACCTATACTCGGAAATTCTTTACTATGATACAATAGTTGTATATCGTCACAAGAGATTAACTTTTCAAAACCTAAATTATCTACATTATAATTCCATCCAATCAAAAGATGGCAGTGGTATAAGTCATTAGGAGAAATTGCATCTGCCCAACCTTTTTTAATTATATCTTGAATTTCATTCTTAATTTTTGGAAGAATGATTTTCTCTATTGCTTCATAAAACCTTTCTCTATTCAGAGACAGTTGCCCTTTAATTTCTTCTATAACATATCTGTTATGCCCTACATTTCCTGCGGTTTTAGCTTCTATAGATTTTATAGGCATATTTATTCCTCCTTCCAACCTTGTGCTTCCATCTAATTATACCGTACTAAGTTTTATTAGACTTAGCCATCTGTTTCTCTCGGCAGCTATACTTATCCCAACGACTTCAGAGAAGTTAGTCTGGGCTACTCTGCGACCAGCCATCTCCTTGACGCGATTATCCCCAGGCTGAGGAAGATGAGGAAGAAGATGACCAGGTACGCGAAGTATAGCATGTTTGGCATCGTGCCGAACAAGGCCTCCCTGCCTATGTCTGCCGCGTACGTCAGGGGATTCCAGGCGCTGATGGCCTGCATCCAGGGAGGGAAGAGCGACGAGGGGAAGAGCGCCGTGCTGGTGAACATCAGCGGAAGGTTTATCAGATTGGAGACCACTCCCGGAGTCTGCCAGTCGGCCGACTTCATCGTTATGATGGAGTAGATTGACGCGAGCCCTATTCCCATCAGGAAGAGCGAGAGCACCCAGATGAATAGGTAGAGGATGTTGGTGTGGAAGACCACTCCCAGCGCCACCGCTACAAGCATCATTACCGGTATCTGGAGAAGGCCCCTTGTGGATGCGCCCAGCACCTTTCCCAGGTAGATCGACTCCTTGGGCGCCTTTGTAACGAGCATCCTCTTCAGGAAGCCGAATCTCTTGTCGTATATCATCGACATCGAGGAGAACATGCCTATGAATACCATTCCCGTCGCAAGTTCGCCGGGAAGCAGGAATGCGAGGTAGTTGCTCGTGTGGAATAGCGACTGCAGCAGTGTCGGGGGAAGGCCAGAGAGGCTGTTCCCGAAGAAGATAAGCCACATCAGCGGCTGGATTATCATCATCGCCACGACTGCGTAGTTCCTGAAGGTCTTCTTGACCTCCCTTGCGTACAATGCGTATGTCTCCCTGATCATCTCTTCGACCTCTGGACAGTTGCGTAGAACTTTACAGTATCGAACTTGCCCGATGCCTCCTGCTCCTCCAGTGTCGAGCCGGTGAGCTTCAGGAAGACGCTGTCAAGGCTGGGCTTGACAAGCTTCAATGACCTGACCTTCCTCATGTCTATCTGCCTGAGCGCCGATGCGAACTCGGATTCGCCTCCCTTGAGGTGTATGTTTATGGTGTTCCCCTTCCTGTCGAACTTGAGGCCCTTTAGAGAGCCTGTCATGAAGTCCTCTCCGACCTCTATAGTGGCTATGCCTCCTCCCGCCCTTGACTTCAGCTTCTCGGGAGTGCCCATGGCGACTATCTTTCCCTTGCTTATTATCGCTATCCTGTCGCACAGCTCGTCCGCCTCCTCCATGTAATGGGTGGTCAGGAATATTGTTACGCCGTGCCTCTTCCTTATGTCCCTTATCAGCTCCCAGAGCATCTTCCTCGTGCCCACGTCGAGGCCGATTGTAGGCTCGTCCATGAAGATTACGCTGGGCTCGCTTATCAGAGCCATTATTATCTCCAGCTTCTTCCTCATTCCCGTTGATAGGGTGCCTACCTTCTTGTTGTACGTCTCCTTGATGCCGAAGTACTCGAGCATCTTGACCGCATTGTCCTCCCAGCCGTAGATTCCCTGGAGGGATGCCTGGAGCTTGAGGTTCTCTATGACCTGGAGGTCGTCGTCCAGGAGCACCTCCGACGCGACCCATCCTATCCCCCCCTTCACGAGGAGCGGCTCCCTGACAGTGTCATGGCCGTTGACCGTGGCCCTGCCGCTGGTCGGAGCGGTGAGCGTGGTGAGTACCTTGATGGTAGTGGTCTTGCCGGCGCCGTTCGGCCCCAGCAACCCGAAGATCTCGCCCTTCTTCACGCTGAATGAGACATCGTCGACTGCGGCGAAATCGCCGTACTTCTTGACGAGGTTCTTTACTATGACCGTATCCATAGGATATCCTATACGTTGTTTGGAGTCCAATCCTTTTATACCTTTCCGATGGGGAAGGCGGCTTCCCGCCGGAGACGGAAGGGTTTATATATTTTATCGGATACTAGATATCGAATAAACGATATTGTGGTTTTATGGCGGCAAAGGACGAGGAGGAGGAGAGGCAGCAGAACTATGGCGGCGGCCCGGGATTCTGGGGCGGGATGGGCAGGCAATGGGGCCATCATGGGGGCTTCGGGCGCGCGCAGTTCGGCCAGCGGGGCTGGCTGAGGCCGGCAATACTGAAGCTCCTGGAGGAGAAGCCGATGAGCGGCATGGAGATGATAAACAAGTTCTACGAGGCCAGCCACGGCTGGTGGAAGCCGAGCCCTGGCTCGGTCTATCCATTGCTGGAGACTCTTGAGAGCGAGGAGCTGATAAGGAAGAGGGGCGACGGGAGGTACGAAGTCACTAAGAAGTTCAGGGGCGGCGCAGGCGCCGGAGGCCAGGTGGATGAGATGATGACCAACATGGAAGGCACGGTCTCTTATCTTGAGGAATTGGCCAGGAGCGACAAGCCCAAGTTCTCAGCCTACAGGAAGAGAATCGAGAAACTGACCGAGAGGCTTTCCAGACTGTGAATGCTTGTTATCCGCGTTATCTTTTAGTTGGAACGCAGTTGGTCCGTGAGGTTGGAGGAGATTAGGGCCACCTCGCGCTTTGTGAACTTGAACATGCCGGCTGCGTCTAACATCAGGTAATTCAGCGGAACCGGGCCTAATCCTAGAGCCTCAAGCTGCCTGTCTGACATCTTGTGGATTTCGGTGAGGGCCTTGATCACGGCAGGCCTCAGTTCCCCCTTCGCCTCATCCGGGAAATGGAACGCATCGATCGCCCTGAGGATCATGATCATGCTGCTCTTTGCATGGTCCTCTGCGAATAGGGCCCTGACGATCTCCACTGCCCTGGGCCTGAACGGCTCTGTCTCGCTTTTGTCCAGTTCATAGACTGCCGCATGGAAGCTGGCTATGGCGAGTTGGATGCCGTCGCCCAATGTCATTCCGGTCTTGTTGTTAAGCCTTGTTGCTATGTTTTCAATACCGGACTCCCTGGTGTATGGCGCAGGCAGATATAGCGGGTAGCTGGTAATGATCCTTGCCCTTGCCCTGTAGTACTCTGGCCCTTTTTCCTGCGGCTGCCTTGTTGCGTGTGACATTTTATCAGCTTATATTGTTTCTTTCCTGATTTATAAGCCTTTTCTTCGGGTTTCTATGGCGCCAGTTCCCTTATAATCTTCAGGTACGCGGCTACGCCTTCCCGCAGGTCCTTCTTCGCTATCTTTTCGTTGTCCGAGTGCGCATAGCCGTAGTCGCCTGGACCGAACACCGCCACTTCGCTTTTCTCCTTCCAGAAGAACATCTCAGTGAAATACGGAGCTATGGCGGCTTTCTGCTTGAATTGCCTTTCCATGCTGCTGCCACCCACAAGCACATAATCATAATCAGCCTCCACCTTTATTTTCGCCTTGGCCGCTGCCCTTTCCACCTTTTTGAGTATTCCGGTGTTTGGGACACTCGTCCTGAACTCCACGTCCGCATATGCGTAATCCGCGACCACATTCTGCGCCGTCCCTCCCGATATCCTGCCTATGTTGAGCGTTGTGTCGCCCATTACGGGATCCCTTGGAAGCCTCAATGCCCTGATCTCTCCGAGTATAGATATGAGATCATCGATCGCGGACCTCCCCTCAGCAGGGGTTGCCGCAGGCGCAGCCCTGCCCCTGCATGTTATCCTCAACGCAAGAAGGCCTTTCTGGCCCCTGACGACCCTGAGCTTAGTGGGCTCTCCGACCACCACGAGTTCAGGTTTTACGAGCTTCACGGCCTTCCTGATGCCCGAAAGCCCTGTCTCCTCGTCAACGTCGAAGAGAAGCCCGAAACCGCCGCATCCTGATCTTATGGCTGCCTCTCCAGCGCATATCATTGCCGCCGCTATTCCCTTTGCGTCGCAGGCTCCCCTGCCGTATATGTATTCGCTGTCCTCCCTTACCTTGAGCTGCTTGGGCACAGTGTCCATGTGAGTTGTAAGAAGCAGCCTCGGGTCGCCCGCAGTGGCCAAGACGTTGAATCCCCTGCCAGCTTTCTGCGTCCTTACCTTGAAATTCACCGCAAGGCGCCTTGCGAGGAGCCTGCCCACCCTTCCTTCCTCTCCTGAAGGCGATGGTATCTCAAGGAGCTGTTTCGTGAGGGCCTCTACGTCCATACGATGCACCATGTATCAGAACCTTATAGCATCTTCGAGCCTCTTCCTTAAATACAGCCTGGATGGGTACTCGGGATCGCATATTCCCATGTTGGAGAAGCCCACCGAGCCGAAAAGCGACATGGAGGCCTCGTTCCTCTGGTCCGTCCTTAGCACGGCCTGCTCGAAGCCTGCCAGGCCCGAGGCTATGAGGAAGCTCATGCAGAGCGCCTTCCCTATGCCCTGCCTCCTTGCCCGGGGGTCGACGGCTATCTCGTCCATGTATATGGCGTTTCCCTCAACGGCGCCCTCCAGGAAGGGGAACTTTTCCATAGGCAGCGAGTAGCCCCAGGTGAAGCCCCTTATCCTCCTCTCCCTCTCCAATACAAGGATTACGGGTTTTGCCTGCGAGATCGCGAACTCCAGGTCCTTCCTGACCTCCTCCGGCTTCCAGTCCTCGTTCCATGGAGGCTCCCTGAAGGCCTTCCTGTAGATGCTCACCAGGGGCCCGATGTCCCCCCTCCTGAAGGGCCTGACAGCCGGGCCCTCCCTTGCCTTTCCCATAGTTCCGAGTCTTAGTTCCATTGCATCAGCCATTGAGTATCCTGAGGATGAACCTTCCGAAGAGAGTCAGCCTGACGCCAGATGGGTCGCATTCGATGAGCTTCAGCCTTTCGAGTATCCTGGCGTTGAGCTTGAGGGTGGATAGGGGAATCCCTGATTTGGCTGAGAGCGACTCAAGCGCTGGCGTAATGGGCTTGTATCCGATTGCGTTGGATAGGATGAGTATCTGGTTCCTGTTGAGGGACCTGAGTAGGACTAGCCTTAGTTCGGAACTGAAAGTGCAGCACGGCCTCCTTCCGGCGCCGTATGTTCGTGTTGGCTCGGCATCACACCACTCAAGGTAGATTGATGAAGGATTTGATATTTAAAGGTATTGGGCAGGTTCCTGTGTCCAATAAGTCCCTCTGAGAGTTCCACTATTCGGGAAGTTTACCTTGGGGTTAAAAAACCCCAAGTTTATGGTGATTTTGGCGACCACCATGGAAAACAATAGAAATTGGAAGGAATATAATCCCGCACTCGTA
>DATJMH010000002.1:0-4925 GCA_035508815.1 Saccharimonadales bacterium (SeqCode) | reverse complement strand
TCATCGGGATTTAGTCAGTCCCCCTTCTTCTTCCACTCCGTAAGGCCGCACTTGCCGCATGAGAACCTGTCGGCGTGGTTTGCCATCCTGACTCCGCACTTGGGACACATCTTCTCAGCGGCCTTGAATTCAGCAGCCGATTTCTTGCCTTTTGCTTCTTTTGCCATAAAAATACCTACTTCTTAGCCTCTTCCTTCTTCTCCTCCTTGGGCTCTTCCTTCTTGGCCTCCTGTTTTGCTTCTGCAGGCGGAGCCTTCGCAGGCGCGGCCCCTCCGGCCGCCTTCTTCTCCTTCGGCTTCCTTACCAGGCTATCCATCGCCTCCTTCTTCGAGTATGAATGGACTAAAACGTCGCTCTTGTTGCTACCGAAGGACTGCGTTATCTTTATGACCTCGGTCATCTCCGGCTTGAGGCTCAGCTTCTTGCAGATCTCCTCCTTTATCACTTCCTTCGAAGGCGTGCTGCTTCCCGTGTGCGTTGCAGTGAAAAGTATCTCCTTCCTGCCGAACAGCTTGTTCTCAGTCTCGCTAGTTATGCTTATATCCATTGTATCACGCGCTGCTCAAAATCCTTGAAATGGTCCTGTTGTCTCCGTAGATCAGGAGCTCTACCTCCGCGCCCGGCTTCAGGGCGCTCCTGAACTCCTCCGCGATGTCTATCTCGAAGGTCTCATAGGTCTCTGAGTCCATCATCTGCACCCTGCTCTCCGACATCGAGACTACCTGGGCCTTCCTCTTTCCTATAATGGGCACCTCGGCGTCCGCGTCGCTTGGCTTGAGGAGCGTCCTCTTCTGCCCGTCGAAGACTCCCACTGCGGTTATCCTCATCTTCGCCGCCCCGTGCTTTCCGGGAGCCGAGGTCTCGATCTCGACTATCTTGCACGGGATGTTGTCTATCAGTATGAAGCGCCCCGTCTTTATCTCCTTCATTGAGACGTATGAAAGTTCCTCAGGCAAAATATCACTAGACCTTATGATTTATGATAGTAGGAAGGTCGTTAATATATATAAACCTTATTCGAACCCAAACCAACTGGATTATTTTCGAATAACGCCCAAAAACGGATGGGAATCTTTGTAAAACTCACCAATCCTTGATTTAATCGATCCGTCATCCTGCACAATATCAGAGATGACATCTGAAATTAACTGGTCCCTTGGCGTTGTTAGGAAACCTATTGCCGTATCCCTGATGTTGAGGTGCCCCATGTAATATAAAACTGCAAGCCCTCTTCCCAGCTGGTGCCGATCTTCTGAAACCCTTGCCAGATCCATGGGGCCGAATTTAGCCACTGTTCCAGACCTCTCCGCTTTTATCATGTCATATATGCGGTCCGCGGTCAGGAATGAATCATTATGTGGCCACTGGCTATGTCTTTCATCCAGATATCCAAAAGTATCGAAAACCATATTCCCAGAGCCGACCGCGAGCGTCGATGCGGAAACGAACTGTGCGCAGGCCTCGTTCATGGCCATTGACGCCAAAACCTTTCTCTTCCTTGCATCCATTCTCTTTCCCACAACCGTGTTCTTGGCAAACATCATATCCCGATCTCGGGCAGTCAAATATTCCCCATGTTTAGTCATGTACTGCTGTATATAATGTCCAGTTTCATGCAATACCACATCCACCTGGTCGTTAGAATGCCCTAAAGAAACACTTATCCTATCCGGCTCCTTGTAAGAGAAACAATTGACATCTCCAAAAATAATCTTTGGCATAGGTACATCCGTCCTTAACAGGTCGTTGAAATACGGCATGGCGCATTCCAGAGTGGTCCTAGCCACTTCTGCCCTGCTCGGCATCTTTGCCAGTTCCCTATGTGCTGCAATATGCGCAGCCAGCCTCCTTTCTATGCCCTCACTATCTCTGCCTGTCTTAAAACTACCCAAGTGATTCACGCCTTGGTAATCGATGTAGCTGTTGGAGGTATATAATAATTTGGATATTAAAAATTACTGCCAGTAATATATTCCATCATATTACAACTCCAAAATACGTCCTGGCCACGGTCCCGAGTATTACTGTGACGACGACCGCGCCCAGCGAAATGGCGAGCATCTCGAAGACCCTCTTCCTTATGCTGGTCCCGCTGACCACCGCGACTATCACCGACACGGTCGTCAGCACAAGGCTGACAAGGACCACTGCTGCTATTATCCCCTCGAAACCGACAAGCCCGAGGATGAACGGCACCACGGCCACCAGCGACCCTAGGAAATAATACACTCCGGTGTAGGAGGCCTCCTGCATCGGAGTCATGTTCAGCCTGCTCTTCTCGTCCTCGCCGATGTCCTCCATGAGGTTATGCGACTTTGCGGAGAGGTATGAGCCCCCAGCCATCGACAGCGTCCCGGATATCCCGATTATCACCCCAGCCACTATGACTATGCTGCCTGACGTCGCGACGACCGCTATGCCCGCAACAGCCGCAAGGACCTCCACGAGGCCGTCGTTCAGCCCGAAGACTATCGACCTGATGTAGTTCAGCTGGCCCTTGTACTCCTTTATCTTCTCCTTCAGGTCGACCTCGTTGTACTTCTCGTCGGCTATTACCGTGTCGAGCAGCTTCCTGTCCATCGCGGAGAGCTTGACGCTCCTTATGGCGTTGTTGTACCTCTCGAGGGCCGCTATCTCGTTCTTGCCGAGCAGCATTATCACGAATGCAACGCCGAGGAGCATCCTTGCGGCTATGAAAGCGTAGATCTTGAATGCCATGGTCCACGACGCCATGCCCAGCTCCGGCTCCTTCGTGCCTGCCATCTCCGCCCATATCCTCATGTGGGCCTTCTCCATCTTCGCGAGCCTGCCTAGGAGGACCTTCAGGTCCCCGTCCCTCTCCCTCTTGGCAAGCCTAGTGAATATCTCGTAGTCTACGATCTCGTCCCTGAAAAGCCCCCTTACCAGCCTCTTCCTGTCTTGTTCTTCCATTGCAAACCTGGCCTATCTAATCGCGCCCGACAATCTATATTGTTATCCCGAAGACCGTTCTTATTATAAGCCCCAGGAGGAAGAGCGCGGCAGTCGCGCCGAGCATTATCCCGGCCAATTCCGAGAAGTCCTTCCTGAACCTGCTTCCGGTCATGATGGAGTTGTACCAGCTGACGAAAGCTATTATGGAGACGCCGAAGACGAGCGAGGTCGCCATGGCCGCCACTATGTCCTTGGTCATGAAGTACGGTGATGCGAGTATTATGGCGCTTATGAAATACGATATGCCTGTGTATGCGGCCGCTCTCCTGGGGGACCCCTCAAAGCCCTGCTTCGCCTGCGCGAACGCCGCGGAGGCCATCGAGAGCGAGGCGGCCGCCCCTGCGATTATCCCGGCAAGCCCCGTCAGGAACGTCGAGTCGTAGATGCCCAGCGAGCCCGCGTGTATCCCGGCTATCTCCACAAGCGCGTCCGCGAGTCCCAGGACCACGAATGAGATGTACTTGAGATAGATCCCCTGGATCCTGTTTGCGAACTCCTGCTCGTGTCCCTCCTCATCCCTTATTATGCGCGAGAACGCCTTCCTGTCCCTTCTCGGTATGAATCTCTCCAGGGCCCGGTATTTCTCTATCGCAGCGGACTCGGCGCCCTCGAGGTACTTTATCACGAAGGCGGCCCCGAAGATCCTCCTGAGAAGAAGGACGAAGCCCACCTTGAGCGAATCGGGCCTCATCTCCGCAATGTCGAGGTACTTCATCCAGAAGCGGTAGTGCCCCCACTCCATCTCGGCTATCTTCGCAAAGACCTGCCTGAGCTTCCCGTCCTTCTCGATGCCGGAGAGCCTCCTGTATACTGTATAATCGGTTATCTCGTCCTTGGCTTCGTGCCTGGCAATCTCGGACAGGGATCTTGAACTACCAATCAATCGCTACACCGGTCTTAAGGTATAGCTACTTGGCAAGTTAAATACTTTTGTCTAGACCTCCGCAGGTAGGATTATTAATCCATGTCTCCGAGAATATGATACCATGGGCATCCTGGGCGGCAACGACTCTTATTACACCGGACGCGAATGCTACAGGTTCGCGGAGAGGCTGATACGCGAGGGCAGGGAGATACTGATAGTCTCGCCCTACATTGACGAGTACTACGCCAGGTTCCTGTCAGACAACTCCGGCGGTAAGCGGATAAGGATAATCTCGTCCTCGATGGACCAAAAGGCAAGAAAGCTGCTCGGGAAGGGGAGGCCGCTCGGCGCGCTGCTCTACGCGCTTGTCATAATACTCGCGCTCGACTACCTCGCGTACAGGGAAGGCGTGTTCTCCGCCATGCTGGCCCTTCTTTCTGCTGCGATCTTCCTCCTGGGGCTGGCGGTCTTCGCCTCGAAGAAGAAGGACATAGAGATAAGGACCCCAGTCGAGTTCGTGCACGCCAAGATGTACATAAACGAGAGGGAGGCCATACACGGCTCCGCGAACCTGACGTACAACGGCATGCACAGGAACGTGGAGCAGATAGAGATGATACGCGAGAGCGGGAAGGTCGAAAGGCTCAGGGAGGAGTTCTTCAGGCTCTGGCGATAGGCGCAAGCGGGAGGCCTTAGCCAATGCGAAGCTATATAAAAATATAAACAGAGTGTTATTGGTGCTTGAGATGAGGATCGCATACCTTTTCGCGCTGATGTCCTTCCTTGCCCTACTGGGCAGCACGCAGGCCTACTACAACATAACCTCAGTCAATACGACGGTAATACTCAGCACCAACAGCAGCGCGCACGTCATAGAGACCTTCGAGCTCTTCGTGAGCAACTCATCAACTCAGCAGTACACGCAGAACAGGAACGCGCTGGGCATCTCGCTCAGCGACTGGCAGAACATAATCTACACCACCAAGCTCACGCAGCACATAGTCAGCACCAAGCACAGCACCTACGGCTTCACCTTCCTCCCAGGCCCTCTGACCCTCCAGTACAACGGGGGCCAGGCCCTGCTGAC
>DATJMH010000001.1:0-15121 GCA_035508815.1 Saccharimonadales bacterium (SeqCode) | reverse complement strand
ATATACGTTAAGCGATTCAAAAGACCAAAGAGGCCAAGATACGGCACACTCAATATGGTCTTTTCGGAGCAAGAGTTATCTCTGTTTCTATCGAGCATTAAAAATCGAAAATTTGTTTTGCTTTTTAAGTATCAGGCATTTTTAGGTCTGCGAATTGGAGAAGCGTGCGTAGTAAATACCAACGATATGAACTTTAACACAAGAGAACTCAAGATAAACTCGGAAAAGAGTCATGTAACTGATACATTGCTTATTCCCGAGACTCTTCTTAGAGATACAGAAGAGTATATCAGAGAAAATAGGTCAGCTATAGAAAAATCAGGGGGATACCTATTTTTCAAAGACAATGATAACAATTCTAATCGCATAACACACATAGACAAAAATTATGCAAGGAAAGTATTTAGAAAAGTCCGTGAGCATGCAGGTCTTAACGAATTTTATGGAAAATCAGAAGAAAATTATGAGGGACATCCAGAAAGGCCTTTGTACAGGCTGAGTACACACAGCCTGCGCAGATATGCGATAACAAGGTTTCATCACGTATCAAGGGACATTGTACTCACTAGCAGATATGCAAGACATCAGGACACAAAGCAGACAATAAGATACATCGAAAATAACAGAGATGAGCTTTACAGCAACATAGATATTGCCTTCAATAAAGGAGTTCAGCAGAGAAAGGCTAGTCCGATTTATATAGATGCTTGAAACAGAATTAATATGTATGACCATCAATCTTATTCCCCTCTTATTGCTTGCTTTCTCTGTTAGCATAGGTAATTTCTTTGCTTCGATAGGAATAGGTCTAACTTCGATCAAAAGAAGTATGCGGATTAAAGTTCTGATTCTATTTGGTTTGTTCGAGATGATAATGCCGATCATCGGACTTATAATCGGTGCTAACTTTTCAAACTTGTTTTTAGTTGTAGGTAAGTATATTGGTGCAGGTTTTCTTTTCCTGCTCGGAGCATACAATCTATTGAAATCACGAGGCAGAAAGGAAGGTTCGTTTGATTATGTTCATTCTGGAACTAAGAGACTCATACTCATTGCATTTGCCTTAAGCATAGACAATCTAATCGTTGGGTTTGCATTTGGCTCATACAACTTGCCGATACTCTCTGTTGCTATATTCATAGCCATAATAAGTGTTTCCCTTTCGATAGTCGGCCTTGAAATAGGCAGACGACTTGGAAAACATATAGTACATTGGGAGGAAACAACGCTTGGAATAATATTAATACTCGTCGGACTCTTCATTATACTAAGTTAGCTCTAAGTAAGTTGTCTCATAGAAGCACTGGCGTTATCGGAGTAACTGATACTTTTGTAGTATTGTTGTTTGAAGGACTTGGAGGCACTATTGTAACTGCTCCTACGCCTCCATTATTCAATGGCGTTATATATGGCAGAACTAGGCCAGTGCTTGTTGGCGTAGCCCTTATCTGTGTAGTCCCACCTCCAACTACCGATGCTGTTACTGTGCTTATCCCAGGGAAAGACAAAGATGGTGCAGGTTTAGAAGGTGCTGGAGCAGGAGTAGGTGAAGGCTGAGGTGTTGTAAGTGGCAGGCTTATTGGCTGATTTGAAGGAAAATTTATTATCGGTGACTGTCCTCATCTTTCCTACAGGATTTTCTATCACCCAGTAAGTAGGCTTGAAGTGTTGGATGATCTCTATGGTCTTGTCTACGAATTTCTTTGAAAGTATCACATCGTTCTCACTGAATTTCTTGTTACCTTGAAGGTTTTTGATTGGCGTAAAGTAAAGGTTGCATGGAGGAGAGGCGTAGATAACATTGTAAGGCTCTAAATTTTTGTAGTCCCAAGTCAAGATGTTTGTGCAGATCGTAGGTTTGAACTTTGGATTATTGTCCAGTGTGTCAATTTGCCAAGAACTATCCTTTTCATACGGCTTTGTCCACGACTTTGTGCCACAATATAGTTCAAGGACTCTCGGCATCTATAAAACACCTTGAATATTGCCCCTGTACGTGCAGCGATCAGACACGTACAGGGTCTTCTCTAGAGAAGCGTCTACTGGTGATCTTTTTGAGTTTCGGATACTACCACATCTTCACTGAGCACTTTGGCCAGTTTTGCAAAATAAGCGTCCTTTTGCACCACAGGTGCAAGTTTGAGATACCTTATGAATATGGCTCGCTGGACAGAGATCACTCCATGTAGCTCGTCTGGGAGCTCCTTTTCGAGGTCGTCATACGCATTATTGATCTTTTTCAGCCAGACAAACGGGTTATTCTCGTTCCGCGCTGAGATCAGCGCCCGTTTTCCCCACGATTTCGCACCTTTCCAGTGCTGTAACTCTTGGTATTCCTGATCCGATACTCTGATCCTAATCTCTTTCATAAGGTCGCCTCAAAAATTTTATTAGAAAAAGGGATATGTCAGTGGAGTACGCCACACCACTACACAAATCAAATATTATTTTAGAAAAGAACGACAGAATCGTATGTATATAATATAAGGAAACGATGCCACTAGGCTGTGGACATAGCCACTTTTCTAACAAGATTCGAGCTCCTGTGATTTTTGAGCTCGGCAATCGCCGTAGCACTAAGGAGGTGTTCGGGTACGCCTTGGCCGGGATTCGAACCCGGGTCGCAACCGTGACAGGGTCGCATGCTGGACCGCTACACTACCAAGGCAATGTGAAGAAAGATAAGCCCAGAGAATTATTAAGCCTTCTTGGCAACCGGCCCAGCCGCGGCCGCCTAGGCCCTTCTGGCCTTGCCGAACACTATCGGGGGCTCCTGGCCCGCCTTCCTGTATCTCCCTTCCACGGCAAGCCCGTGCGTATAGTTGGAACTGGCCATCAGTTCCGGAAGGAGGCGCTTGACCTCCTTGGCGAACGGCCTGGGAAAGGCATTTTCCAGAAGCGTGCGGAAGCTTGTCGAGTCGAAGAAGAGATTGTCGCTGCTGATCCCCAGCCAGGTGGCGACAAGCCTTTCTGGAGTGTACATTTCCGAGGCTATCGCCCTGATGAGCCTGTTGACCGCGGACTCGGGGCCGCTGTCCAGAAGCCCCTTTTTTGCACCCATGAGCTCCTCGAGGCGGGGCACCTTGATCGGCATGTCCTTGAGGTGGATTACCCTCCCCGCCGCGGCGCCTGGATGCTCGGCTGCATTGGCCTCTCCGGAGGCCCTGGACCTTGCATTCAGGCGGACCACTTCTCCCATGCAATCATTATACAACTTCAAACTTAAAATGGTAATGTATCAGGCCTTCCTCGCCGTCGACGTACATCTTCCTGAAGACAGTGCTCACCTTCGTGCCTATCTCTATCTTCTTGCCCCTTTCCAGGACGTGGCCCTCGACCTTCGGCCCTTCCTCGAGCTCTATGACTCCTACTGTGTATGGCGCGAGCTCCTTGAAGGCCTCGCTCGGAACCCTTATTGTCGTGTAGGAATGGACCTTCCCCCTGCCGCTCAGCTTCCTCGGCTTCATCCTCGTCTCCCTTCCGCAGGTCCTGCAGATTATCCTGGGCGGGAAGTATAGGGTCTTGCACTTCTCGCACTCGCTGGCCACGAGGTTGTACCTTGTGTCGATCTTCCTCCACATTCCTGCAGATGCCTTTTCCATGAATATCACTAGTTTGCCCTCTTCATTATGTGGACGACTGCGGTGGCGCCGCTCCCGCCCACGTTGTGCGTCATCCCTATCTCCGCGCCGTTCACCTGCCTGTCGCCCGCTTCTCCACGGAGCTGCATTGCGACCTCCACCGCCTGCTTCACCCCGGTGGCTCCCACGGGATGGCCGCAGCCCTTCAGCCCGCCGCTGGTGTTTACCGAGAGGCTTGAGTTGAGCGCAGTCTCTCCGTCTGCTATGGCCTTCGCGGCCTTGCCCTTCTTGTAGAACCCGAGGTCCTCCATGGAGAGTATCTCGGCTATGGTGAAGCAGTCATGGACCTCTATGACGTCTATGTCCTTTGGTTTGAGCTTGGCCTGCGCATATGCCTTCTCGCCTGCTATCCGCGTAGCCTTGAGCGCCGTCAGGGTTTCCCTCTCGGCGAGGCTGAGCGTGTCGGTTGCCTGCGTGCTTGCAATGATCTTTATCGGAGTGTCGTTGTACTTCCTGGCCATCTCAAGGGGCGCCAATATTATCGCTGCCGCTCCGTCGGATATGGGGGAGCAGTCGAATACCTTGAGAGGGTCTGCGACCGGCTTGGACTTCATAACGTCCTCTATGGTTATCTCCTTCTTGAACTGGGCGTACTTGTTCTTGACGGCGTTCTTGTGGTTCTTGACCGCGACGGCTGCCATCTGCTCCTCAGTCGTGCCGTACTCGTGCATGTGCCTCCTGGCCATCAACGCGTAGAGCCCGGGAAAGGTTATCCCCTGCGCCAGCTCCCACTCCTGGTCGCCTGCGCCTCCCAATGCAGTTGTGGCCTCGGATGTTGTGACGTCGGTCATCTTCTCCACTCCTCCCACTGCGACTATGTCGTGTATGCCGCTTGCGACGGTGATGTAGCCCTCCCTCAGCGCGGTGCCTCCGCTTGCGCACGCGTTTTCCACCCTCACTGCAGGCACGTTCTTGAATCCCAGCTGGTCCGCCAGCAGCGCGGCTATGTGCTCCTGCCCCACGAACCTGCCCGATGCCATGATCCCGCCGTAGAGCATCTCGATGTCCTTGCTCTCTATGTTGGCGTCGTTGAGCGCGTTCAGCCCCGCCTCCGCCATCAGATCCCTCAGGCCGTGCTCCCATCTCTCCCCGAACCTTGTGAGGCCGACCCCTATGATTGCGACTTCCCTCATTTGATCACCTATGTCCTGGTTATCGAGTTCCTGTTCTTCAGGTACTGCGCGTAGTCTATGTAGACCTTGTCCCTGTTTATCAGCTCCCTTATCGGTGCAGCCCTGCCCCTCTTCTTGTCTATGTTGTCGGTGACCTGTATTGCGAACGAGTCGCTTCCGGCGCCTGAGCCGAAGCTTGTCACCAGTATCTTCTCGCCGGGCTTGGCCTTGTCCAGCACTGCGGAAAGGCCGAGCATCGATGCGCCCGAGTATGTGTTCCCTATTATCGGGGTGAGCAGCCCCTCCTCGACCTGCTTCTCCGTGAATCCAAGCATCTTCGCAACGACCAGCGGGAACTTCCCGTTTGGCTGGTGGAAGACCGCGTACTGGAAGTCGCTTGGCTTGAAGCCCGTCTGCTCGAAGAGAAGCTTGGTCGCGCTTACCACGTGCCTGAAGTATCCGGGCTCGCCCGTGAACCTGCCGCCGTGAGACGGGAAGTTCGCGCCCTCCCTCCTCCAGAAGTCCGGCGTGTCCGAGGTGTAGCTCGCCGTCTTCAGTATCTCGGCGACCATCTCCTTCTTCTCCTTCCCTATTATGAATGCCGCTCCGCCTGCGCTGGCCGTGTACTCCAGCGCGTCGCCGGGCCTTCCCTGCGAGGTGTCGCTGCCTATCGTTATGCCGTATTTTATCATGCCGCTGTCGGCCATCCCCATGAGCATCTGCATGCCTGCGGTGCCGGCCTTGCATGCGAACTCGAGGTCGGCCGCGGTGAGAGAGGTGCCTGCGCTTATTGCCTGCGCGACTATGGTGGCCGTGGGCTTGACGGCATACGGGTGCGATTCCGAGCCGACGTATACTGCGCCCAGGTCCGTCGGGGCTATGCCTGCATGGTAGATCGCCTTCCTTGCGGCTTCCACGGCTATGGTGGCCGCGTCCTCATCCAGCGATGGCACGCTCTTCTCCTTGATGTTGAGGCCCTTCTTTATGCCCTCCCCGTCCTCGCTCCAGACACGCGCGATCTCCTCTACCTTTATCCTTAGGCGCGGTACGTAAGCTCCATATCCTATTATTCCTGCCATTGAGATCATTCATCAGCTTTCTTGCATTCTGGCCTTTGATTACTTTGGTCAAGAACGATTATAAATGCTATAGTAGGCATGTATACGATTGACGTGGATCCTGCGTCTTGCCTCGGATGCCTGAACGTTAGGCAAGGTTTTTATTTAGATAATGTGATATGGTAGTGATTGAATGGTCGGCTTATCCACACTGATACTGGGAGTGATAGGGCTAGTTATACTCGTAATAATCGCGGTAGTGATAGGGGTATTCAACGGCTTCGTCGCGAAGCGCAACAGGGTCCAGGACGCCTGGGCGCAGATAGACGTCCAGCTGAAGAGGAGATATGACCTGATACCCAACCTGATAAACGCGGTCAAGGGCTACATGAAGTACGAGAAGGGCGTCCTCACCACCGTGACGCAGCTGAGGAGCTCGATAGTCTCAGGCTCTACGCAGGACAAGGCGCAGGCCAACAACCAGCTCAGCCAGGCGCTGAAGAGCATCTTCGCCGTGGCGGAGAACTACCCAGACCTCAAGGCCTCGGAGAACTTCAAGGACCTGCAGCAGCAGCTGGAGGACACTGAGGACAAGATAGCCTTCGTCAGGACCTCGTACAACGACTACGTCCTGGACTACAACAACGCACTCCAGCAGTTCCCCGGGAATGTCTTTGCAAACTCTTTCGGCTTCAAGAAGGCGGACTTCTTCCAGACGCCGCAGGAGCAGAAGGAGCCGGTCAAGGTGGACTTCGACGACGTGAACGGGCCATCGGCGCCTTCCAAGCCCGCTAAGAAGTAATACGGTTGGTATAAAATGGCAAGTTTCTTCGACGAGATAGCGAGGAACAGGATAAAGTCGATAATCCTGCTCATACTGTTCGGCCTCTTCTTCTTCGCGATAGTGGCCATAGCCGCGCTCTATTTCGGGTTCAGCCCGGGAATAGGGCTCATAATCGCAGGTGTCATCATAATACTCTACGGCCTCTTCGTCTATACGACAGGTGACAAGTTCGTGCTTAGGATGTCCGGAGCCAAGGAGGCCGACAAGGCGCAGTACTCCACCCTGTACAGCGTGGTCGAGGGGCTTGCGGCCGCGGAGCAGGTGCCTGTGCCCAAGGTCTACATTATAAACGACCCTAATCCAAACGCCTTTGCGACCGGAAGGAACAAGAAGCATGCTTCGATAGCGGTGACCTCGGGCCTCCTTGCGATGATGAACAAGCAGGAGCTCGAGGGCGTCATAGCGCACGAGGCCTCGCACATAGGCAACAACGACATACAGCTGATGATGGTCGCGGTTGTCTTTGCGGGCGCGATAGGCATAATCGCCGGGGTCATAAGGATGACCTTCTTCTTCGGGGGCATGGGAGGTGGAGGCGGCAGGAACAACAACGGCATGATACTGCTCATAGGCCTCGCGATAGGGCTGCTTGCGCCGCTGTTCGCGCTGCTGATAAGGCTTGCCATATCGAGGAGGAGGGAGTACATGGCCGACGCGAACGGCGCCAGGATAACCAGGTCTCCAAGCTCTCTTGCGAGCGCCCTCGTGAAGATTAGGGATTATTCAGCTAAGCCGCAGGCCCAGCCCGTCAGGCACGCGAACGAGGTGACTGCCTCGCTGTATTTCTCGAATCCGTTCAAGGCGAGCAGCATAATGAACATCTTCTCCACCCATCCTCCGATAGACGAGAGGATAAAGAGGCTCCAGCAGATGTACTGACAATCACGCCTGCCCAGTTCCTCCTTCCGGATAGCCATCGGAAAAGCCTTATATATCATTGAAAACATACGCCAATCAGGTGTGACTCGCTATGCCTGTGCTATTGAATGGGCGAAAAGGGGCTCCGGCCGGCCTGGCTCCTGGCGTCGCCGGAGGGCCGCTTCTTGGGATTTATGCAAGGAACGACTGCCACGGCTGGATCACGAACTACGCTTTTGTCGGTGCCGAGGGAAGCTTCGCAGGAAGGCTCCCGAACCAAAGAATCGCCGAGATCTTCAAAGACTACAATGCCGCTGCTTCAGATGGAGTGCTCGTGTTCCTCGGCCGTGTACCGGAGGTATGGAGTTTGGACATCAGAGGATACATGGAAAAGGGCCTGGATTATGAGGGCAACCATGTAGGAGTGAAGCTGGGAGTCTTGAAGGAGGATATGGCTTATCCGGTAGGGCACATTGCCTATCAGTTGTTTTATAGGGAAGGGCATCCGATTCTGGCAGAAACGAGTAGCTACAAACCGCGTGCAATGATTGGCATGAAACCTGCCCCTGGCATGGCTCGCATGATAGAATGGGCAACGACCTTGAACCTCAAACAAAACGGGGTGCAGGAGATATCAACGAGCTTGACCCCCAACTACCGCCGCGTCAAACAACTAAGGGAGGTCGGCCTGCCGATCTGCACGCCAGTGAAGATAGACGAGTGGCTGGATAGGATTGAGGAGAGTATGAAAGGGCACAGCGACCCCTCCATAGAAGCGTTGATAAGCGCCCATAGGGCTTAAATACCTTTTCTTAGATAATAATAGCACCCTTGGGAGATGAATCCTCATTCATCGAGAAAGGTTTCGTGATTTTATTCCGGATATTGGCAATGATATACGCTTAGCCGTGGACACGGGCAAGGTTACCATAGGCAACAGGGAAGTGATGAAGACCATAAGCAACTCCAGCGCCCTCGCGGTCGTCATAGCGGCCAGGGGAAAGAAGGAGATAGTTGAGGACATACTTCACGTATGCGGCGTAGCGCAGATAAAGGTGCTCAAGTTCTCAGGCAATTCGCTGGAACTGGGGGCGCTCTGCGGGAAGCCATACTCAGTGAATGCGCTCGCAGTGATAAACGCGGGCAATTCGAACATATTGAACGAGAACTATTAGTGATTGATTGCCAAATGGAGAATTCGCCGCAAAGGAGCTGATAAGGAAGAGGAAGAAGCAGCGGATGCTCGGAAAGGCATGGAAGAGGAAGTACTTCCACCTCAAGAAGAAGTTCGACCCTGTTGGGCCTGTGCCTATGGCAAAGGCCCTAGTTCTCCAGAAGTTCGTCCTCCAGCAGAAGCAACCCCACTCCGGACTCATCAAGTGCGTCAGGGTCCAGCTCATAAAGAACGGGAAGGTCGTAGGCGCGTATGTGCCTTACGACGGATCGATCAACATAATAGAGGAGCACGACGAGGTAACCGTGCAGGGCATGGGAGGCTCCCAGAGAGGGCAGATGGGAAGCATTCCAGGACTCAGGTACAGGGTAATCATGGTAAACGGAGCGGACCTCTTCGAGGTAGTCAAGGGAAGGAAGGAGAAACCAAAGAGATAGTTGCATGGCAGACGAGACCATTATTGACGTCGAGAAGAAGGAAGCCGCTGAGCCCCAGCAGGAGCCTGCGGCCAAGCCGGCAAGACGCGCATCAAGAACTGACGAGGTGGCAGAGGCCGTCCAGAGCGTTGATGAGGCGAGGGGGATCCCGAAGAGGGCCAAGGTCGAGGACCTTGAGCTGGACCGCGAGAACGTCATGCTCTTCTCCAAGTATCCGATAAAGGACGTCGTTGTCACTGACAGGAGCATGATGGCCCACGTCAGGTTCAACATGCAGGCCTACCCGAACATCTTCGGAAGGAGGAGGAGGAAGTCCTATTATGATTCACACATCAGCATAGTCGAGAGGCTGATAAACAAGCTGATGAGGGGCGGAACGGGAAAGAAGGTAGGCGGAAAGGTAATCAGGACTAGCGGAAGGTTGCAGGGCAAGAAGCTCAAGGTCCTCCACATAGTCGAGAACGCGTTCGAGATAATACAGAAGAAGACAAACAAGAACCCGGTCCAGGTCTTCGTCGACGCGCTCCAGAACTCCGCGCCGATAGAGGACACGACAAGGGTCAGGTACGGAGGCATCTCATACAACGTTGCGGTAGGCATCAGCGCGAACAGGAGAGTAGACGTCGCATTGAAGAACATAGCGCTTGCATCATTGATAGGCGCATTCAAGAAGAAGAAGAGCCTTGCAGAGGCGCTTGCCGATGAATTGACGCAGGCCTCGCTGAACGCCCCGGACAGCTACGCGATAAAGAAGAGGATCGAGAGCGAGAGGATCGCAAGAAGGGCAAGGTGATCGTTTGGTAAGGAAGGAGTTCGTAGCCGACGAAGTCGCAAGGATCATGAAGGACATCTCCAAGGTCAGGAACGTGGCGATCATAGCGCACGTCCACCACGGGAAGACTACTCTTACGGACTCGCTGCTCGCAAAGGCTGGAATCATCTCAAAGACGATGGCAGGGGACGCCCTCTACACGAACTACGAGCAGATCGAGAAGGACAGGAGGATGACTATCAAGTCCGCTGACATCTCGCTCGCTTTTCCGTACAATGGCGTCGACCACATAATCAACCTTATCGACACCCCGGGCCACGTTGACTTCGGAGGCCACGTTACTAGGGCAATGAGGGCCGTTGACGGGGTGGTCCTTGTAGTCGATCCGGTGGAAGGCATAATGCCGCAGACGGAGACTGTGCTCAGGCAGGCGCTCCAGGAAAGGGCCAAGCCGGTTCTTTTCGTAAACAAGACCGACAGGCTGCTCACCGAGTTGAGGCTGACCCAGGAGCAGACCATGGAGAGGCTGCTCAAGCTTATCAACGACATAAACAGCATGATCAGGAGCTACGCGCCAGAGGAGTTCCAGGAGAAGTGGCAGCTCAAGGTTGGTGACGGAAGCGTCTGCTTCGGATCCGCCTATGACAAATGGGCCATATCATCGCAGATAATGAAGAAGTACAAGGTCACGTTCAAGGATATATTCACCCTGAGCGAGAAGGGGGACCTCGCGAAGCTGCAGGAGGTTGCGCCGATAGACGAGGCGACGCTCTCCATGATAGTGGAGCACCTCCCGGACCCTGCGAAGGCGCAGCCTTACAGGATACCAAGGCTCTGGCACGGAGACGTCACCACCGAGGACGGGAAGGCGATGCTGGCAGTCGACAAGGCAGCAAAGGTTAACATGGTAATATTCGGGATAACGAACGACCCGCACAGCGGCGAGGTGGCGATAGGAAGGGTTTTCTCAGGCACGGTCAAGAAAGGCACAGAGCTGTATGTTACAGGAACTCCTGATCTCCAGAAGCTCCAGCAGGTCAACATCTTCATGGGCCCGGAGAGGGTCATAGTCGACGAGATATCCGCAGGGAACATCGCCGGACTGGTAGGGTTGAGGAACGTCTCAATAGGAGACACCGCGAGCGAGAACAACATAACGCCTTTCGAGATGATAAAGCACTACTCGCAGCCTGTGGTGACAAAGGCCATAGAGGCGAAGGATTCGAGGGACCTGATGAAGCTCATAGAGGCGCTCAGGGGCCTTTCAAAGGAGGACCAGACTATAACAGTGGAGCTCAACCAGGAGACCGGGGAGCACCTTGTAAGCGGGATGGGTGAGCTGCACCTCGAGGTCATCGAGACCAAGCTGAGGGACGAGCACAAGATAAACATCACGACCAGCGAGCCGATAGTGGTATACAAGGAGACCATAGAGAAGACAGTCAAGGACGTCGAGGGGAAGTCGCCGAACAGGCACACCCGCATCTACATAAACGTCATGCCGCTGGAGCAGGGAGTGATAGAGTTCCTCGAGACCGGCGGGATGAAGTCCGGAAAGCCCAAGGGCAAGCTGTATGTTGAAGACCTTATAAAGGTGGGAATGACCAGGGACGAGGCCAAGGGACTTGTAGATGTCTACGGGACCAACATGCTCATCGACGCCACCAAGGGAGTCCAGTACCTTGACGAGATAATGGAGCTGCTCATCGAGGGATTCGAGGAGGCCATGAAGGACGGGCCTCTTGCAAGGGAGAAGTGCACGGGAATAAAGGTAATAATAACGGACGCGACCATCCACGAGGACCCTGTCCACAGGGGTCCTGCGCAGGTCATACCTGCAATGAGGAGGCCGATATACGCGGGAATGCTTGCCGCGGGCGTGGACCTGCTGGAGCCGAAGCAGAAATTCACGATAAACATCCCGCAGGAGTACATGTCGGACATAATCACGTTCGTGGGCGGAAAGAGGGGCCAGGTCCTCGACATACAGCAGGAGGCCGAGCAGGCGACCATAGTCGCGAAGATGCCTGTCGCGGAGGTGATCAAGGGCTTCTCCAACGAGATAAGGAGCCTCACCGCAGGCAGGGCTATCTGGAATGCCGAGTACGCGGGGTACGAGAAGCTGCCAAAGGAACTCAAGGACAAGGTAGTCAGGGAGATAAGGACTAGGAAGGGAGTGCCTCCAGAGCCGCCGACGCCTCAGCAGTTCCTCGACTGATTGCGCGTTTATACATCTACCTGAATATTCTAGGTAGTGTCCTGTCGATTAGGCCACAAATCATTCCCAGAATGATTTCGGTTGGAGTCTGAATTTCAACAGAGGATGCAGGATCTTGAAAAGCTTTTCAGCGTCGTCCAGTGAATTTACATGAGGGCTTCTTCTCATCACCTCTAGCGCGTCGTCTCTATAATGGCTTACAAAGTCATTGTGGTTTAGCACACGATTTGCCGTGCTGTATAAGAAATATATTGCTGCCGCTTTGTGTTCTTCTTGATCGACGCCGGACCTGAAAGATTTCCTTAGATTAAGCAATAGATCCTGTTCATGATTGGTGTCTTTCACATGCGGATTATCGATGGATGTTACTTTGAGGTCCCGAAGGCTACCAAGCAAGATCGGGATATTTACGGGGTTTGTTATGGCTACCACAGGATTGGTCCCCCTTCTTGAAAGTTGCCTTATTTTTTGAGCCATGAACTCGCTTTGCCTTCCATTAAGTCTGTCCAGGTAGCGGAAAGACTCTACCAGATGTTCGATGTTTGCTAAAAGAGTGTTTGATTTCAGCATTCGTTTGTAATCGACCCGGGACATTAGTCTATCATATAAGAAAGAGGGAGCTACGGGGATTATGGGGTGGACCGGAGCGCCGGAAAGACTGAATGGTAGGATTATTCGGAGTATGTCTGGTTGCTGGTGATACTGGCTAGCGACCCGAGATAGTCCCATATGTGAGGCGGCAAATAGGGATTTGAATAGCCTGCGGTTACGTATTGTCCTGGGAAACTCGACAGTTATAGTCAACTGTCCCCTTTTTTCTTCTATATGTTCAAGAAAGGTTTTGAGATTGTAGGGGTTTGATTCGTAGATATGAGGTAAAAGGTATATCTTTGGCTGGGTGCCTGAGGCGCTCCTTTGTTGATTATGAGCACCTCCAGGTTGGTGCTCTGAAAGTCCTCCGGGTATAACTTTGAAACTGTTTCTGGGCATTCCATCAGGAGAAGTTGATCCGGCCACATATATAACCATTTACATTTGCCATTGAAAAATGGTGTGGCCTGGAAGGAAGGCGCACGTTGCGCAGGAAGGCAAACGTCGAGCAATACAAAGCCCGGATGGCCACACATTTCCTTCAATACTATATTGAATCTTGTGGTATATACGCCTTGCCGTATGGTTTGACAGATGTAGACCGTTTCCTTATAAAAAGGTTTTTAGTTATGAATTGCGATGGTTATCAGCTAAATGTGCGAGCGTAGTCTAGCCTGGTAGGACTTTGGCTTGCCAAGTCAATGGCCCGGGTTCAAATCCCGGCGCTCGCACTCCTTTTCAACAGAAGGCCTTGCGTTAGGAATAGGTTCTCTTGACAGCGGGGCGCGATGCTATCTCCTTGAACCATCGTTTCAGGTTTGGGAAGTCCTCGAGATTCTGGCCGTGGGACGCGTGCGGGACTATCCAGGGATAGCAGGCGATGTCGGCAATCGAGTACTCGCCCGCTAGGAACTTCCTGCCTGCAAGGCGCCTGTCCATGACACCGTAGAGCCTTGTCACCTCCTTCTTGTATCTCTCGATGGCGTAAGGCACCTTCTCCGTTGCATATGTGTTGAAGTGGCCTGCCTGGCCGGCCATCGGGCCCAGGCCAGCAACCTGCCAGAAGAGCCATTGCATTGCCTCCTCCCTCTCCCTGAATCCCTTAGGAAGGAACTTCCCTGTCTTCTCGGCCAGGTAGAGCAATATTGCACCTGACTCGAATATGGAGATGGGCTCTCCACCGTCGGTCGGCTCATGGTCGACTATCGCGGGGATCTTGTTGTTGGGCGAGACCTTGAGGAACTCCGGCTTGAATTGGTCTCCCTTGCCCAGATTGATAGGCATTATCCTGTAGTCAAGGCCCGCTTCCTCGAGGAAGAGCTTTATCTTCTGGCCGTTCGGCGTCGCTGCGTAGTATAGGTCGATCATTCAATCTCCTTTTGCTCTGCGTCATTTGATGATTTTATAGACTTCGCTTCCCACCGGGACCGGGTGCTTCAGCTTTATGCCCACGTCCTCGCCTTCGGAAGCCTCCGCGACGTCCTCCCTGTCGATCTGCATGCTGGATACCTTCTGCCGTATCGCCTCCTCCTCGCCGCCTATCTCTATTATGTCTCCCACCGCAAGCCCGGATACGAGCTTTATCGCGGCGACGTTTATCCTGTCGAAATACTGGTCCACGGTGCCCACGAGTATCCTGCCCTGCTTCTCGCTGCTCTCCGCCTGGCCTCTCTGCCTCTCCTCCCACTCGTTCAGCGAGTTCATGACATGGTCGATGTTGTCCGATCTCTTCCTTCCCATGATAAAGCATGGAAAGTTGAAGGCTTTATACCTTGCCAGTGTATGGCGCGCTACTTGGCCTCGTCCTCGTTGGCGACTATTATCCGCTCAAGGAAGCCGATAAGCCGCGTGGCCTCCTTCCGCCTCAGGCCGTCGAACCTCCTCTCCCCTCCCCCGAGGATCTTTATGATTATGGAGCAGAGGATCCTCCCGTTCAGCAGGGACGTCTCGGTTATCTTGTTGTAGTGCAGGTTGATGAAGAGCGAGGACCTCATCAGGTTGTGCCCGAAATGCAGGCCCCAGAAGGATAGCTTTATGATGAGGATCCTCTTGTTGGTTATGAGCATTATGCCTGGGGAGATGGTCTCCAGGTAGCTCTGCCTCGCCCCGAGGACCACGTGCTCGTTGGGGGCCAGAACCACCTTCACTATGTTCCTGTATTTCCTCTCCGGGTCGTACCTCATTCTCGAGCTGATCTTCTTGATCTCCTCCTCTATTATAGATTCTATCCTGTTGGTCGTGTTCCCGCCGGCTTGAGATAACCATATCTCCTATTTTGGTTATTTAATACTTTGTCAGCCTAATATCCCCTATGGAGATGACCCAGGTTTCGGAGAACAAGACAGTGGCCATAATCCTCATATCCGCCTCCATAGTCCTGATGATGAACGGGATCTTCAGCGTGGAGCAGTTTTCT